>JAVEWL010000743.1:0-3116 GCA_034004565.1 FCB group bacterium
TGCTCGTGCTCGTAATCGGCAATTGGTCTTGTTCTCCAACCCCGCAGGGGTTGAATGTGAAGAGCCGGGGGTGACCGAACGAAGCGAGGGAACCCCCGGATCCCCGCCCCTTCGTGACGACCCTATAGGGGTCGCACAACACGTTGCCTTTGTGCGACCCCTATAGGGTCGTCACGGTGGAGGCGCTATGACCCCGGGTTTCGGCGCGATGAAGCCCGCGCCTGCACCCGGGGCTATTCACATTCAACCCCTGCGGGGTTGTAAGACCAAGGCGAACCGGGACCAACTGTGAACTGCGAACTGCCGGTAATGGGTACGATTACGAGGACGAGGACGAACAAGATCGATTACGAGCACGAGCACGAGAAGAAGGAACGCGCGTAAACCCCATCCTGAATGGGTCTTGCGATCTCTTACGCCTTACGTTAGCGCCATTCGTGCCTGTCCCCCTCACAGCGCTGCGAGGGAAACAGTCCCGGTCCTTCAGCCCTTCAAGACGTTACAGAACGGCGCGGGTATGCGGCGCCGTTGTTTCTCAGGTTGGGAACCGGCAGTTCCCCCTATTCGGCGGGCATCTCCGGCGCGAGTTCCTCGGGCACGACGAAGGTCTCGCCGCTGCGCTCGTCGCGCACCTCGGTGCCGGGGGTGAAGTCGAAGGCGAAGTCGCCGGGTCCGACGCCGCGGTTCACGGCGACGTTGAGCACGTGGCACATCAGGCTTGTGGTCAGCACGGCCTTCGTGGACGTGCGGTTGCCGGCCGGAACGGGCGTGGCGTAGAAATCGATCTGGGCCTCGCGCGGGAACGGGAAGCCGTCCACATTGAAGAAGCTGCGCACTTTATAGACGCGCACCGGCTGCCCCGAGGCCGTATCGACGAACTCGGCGCGAAACGGCAACCAGCCATAATCCGGCGCAAGGTCGAGCGTCACCTCGTAGGGCTTGACGGTCCCGTCAATGTCCACGTCCGCCACGCCGCGCACGCGGTGATAAACGATCTCGTTGCTGTGCCGGTTGGCCTTGACGAGCCGCGTTTGCGGCGCCTCAAGAAAATGATTGAGCCCCGAATAGCGCCCGAACCGCCCGACGTAATACGAGAACGTCAGGTCGGCGTTGGGCACGTTGTTGCCTTCGCAGACGCGGCCCTTGTACGGCCCGAAGGCGTTGCGCTGGCCTTCCCACTGCGTGCACGAACCGTTGTACGACACGCGCGCGCAACGGTCGCCGTACCACAGTTCGAGGTACTCGAGACCCGGCGCGGCCATCCACCGGTTGGGCTTCGCGGACAGCGTCACCTTGTCCTGCTTGGGCAAAGGCAACGGTCCGACCTGCCGGTACTCGACGCGCGTGACCTTGTCTTCCACCGTCAGGTCACGCACGGCGCCCCAGTGCTCCCGCACCGCCGCGCGCACGTCTTCAAGGGACAATTCGGGCGCCTTTGCGCCGTACGACGGCAGCGCCGCGAGCGCGCCAAGCAACAGGCAGACGGTCAAGCGAACCATGCCGGGGTACCTCTTGTGTATTGCCGACGGAGTCGATTACTTCAACGGCTTCAACCGGATGTTGCGGAACGCCGCGTAACCGCCGTGGTCGGACATGACGATGAATCCGTCGCGCAGCCGGTATTTCAATTCTTCGTTTTCGTCGAAGTTGACGTCCTGCACCAGCACGCCGTTCAACACGGCCTTGTAGTGCGGCCCGTCGAGGGTGATCTCGAGATTGTTCCATTCGCCGGCCGGCTTGCTCGAATCGGCCAGTGGCGGCTGCACGTCGTACAGCGATGCGGTGCTTTCGTTGTTCGGCGTGTCGAACTGCGTGCCCAGCATCTGGAATTCAAAGCCGATCTTCGAGTTGCGGCCGCCGCGCGGCGTGCGCAGTTGCAGGCCGTTATTCTTGCCCGGGGCGATCTTCCATTCGAGCCGCAGGACGTAGTTGGCGTAACGGTCGCGCGAACGCAGCATCTGTCCACCGCGGCCGTTCCACTCGATCGCGCCGTCGCGCGCCGCGAAGCCCTGCTTGTTTTCGCCGGTGATCGTCCAGCCCTCGAGGTTCTTGCCGTTGAACAGCGCGATGAAGCCCTCGTTGCGCTCTTCCTCGGACAGGATCGAATTGTCCGGCGTCCACGGCTTCAGCTCGATCGGATCCATCGACGCGGTCTCGAGCCGCTGGAAATCCTCCTCGCCGCCGCCGAGCACGAAGTTGCTCTTGACAGTGATAGTGGCGGGAAGGCTGCCCACCAGCAGGATGGGCTGCGACGCCGGCTGCTCGGGAAGCGCCGTCACGGTGAGGATGTCGCCATTCTCGGGCGCGGCCACGACCAGGCGGGGCGCCAGCTTCTTGAGTTGCGCGGCGTACGTGCCGGCCTCGGGCCCGTCGATCCAATACACGCACTCGCCGCGCTTGCCGAGTTCCCGCGCGACGGTCTCAATGACGGCCATGCGGTACGCCGGATCTTCCGGCGCGCCCTCGCCGAACACCTTGCACATCGCGCCCATGCGCCGCCAGATGATTTGGCTCAAGGGCGACTGCGGCGAGGATTCGGCGGTTTCGAAGCCTTTCAGCACCTCCGGCGCGATGCTCTTGCCGTCCGCGCCGAGGCCCACAAGGTCAAAACACACGCCCCGTCCGCCGGCCTTGCCGATATGATTAATCTTGGTGATCATCTCGCCCCAGGTTGTCGCGGGGTCGAGCAACTTCGGCGCCTGCAATGCCTGCAAGTTGTCGTCGTATTTACCACGCATCAACAGGTCGCCACGCACGTGGTACTGGTATTTACCGACCTGCGCCGCGGCCATGCCGCCGAGCACGAAGAAAACACAAAGCGTGGTGAAAAGTGAGCGAATGACCATGCGTTTCATTCTGGGAATCCCCTAACGTTTAGCGCCCATAAATGCGACGTAACTGTAACAAATTCACGGCGTGCATTGTAACCATAGCGTGAGTGGGGGTTCGGCGTACCGAGAGGTACGGTCGTTAACCGGTTCGCAGACCTTGCGCGCGCGGTTCGCTACGCTTTTCGACCGCCTTCGGTACGCCGTTCCTTGTTAAGTCCGCGATTCCGTGGCATGATTTAGGGACGGATGAGGCATTGGTTCACCCAGACGCGCCGCGCAAGAATA
>JAVEWL010000062.1:0-14432 GCA_034004565.1 FCB group bacterium
CCTTACCCACACCCACAAGCTCCACTCCGGGTGCGCTGGCGCGCCCCCTCGAGTTCCGCTTGAAGGTGGCACCCGAAGAGCCCCGTTGACTTTTGACGACCCCGTTCTACCCACCCAATCGCCAAAACGCCCCTGGCCACCTTAACCGCACGGGAAGTGCGGGTTGCAAGCACCAAGAAGGGCGAGACTCCAGACTCGTAATCGTCATCGTAATCGGATTAATGCAAGAAGAAAAAGGCCGATTACGAGTACGATTACGATGACGAGTACGAACAAGGATCGATTACGAGCACGATTACGAGCACGAGCACGAAAAGAGGGCCGCAAACTCAATCCTGAATGGGCCTTACGATCCCTCAAGTCTTAAGTTAGTGCCATTCGGCAGCCCCCCCAATTCTTCCAATTATTCTAAGCACAATATGCGCTCCAATAGAGTTTCATCTTTGGGAGGCTTGGAAATTGGCGCTTGTGTCATTGGGTGAATTCGCACTTGCGCAATGGGGCGCGCTAGGATAGAATTAGCATATAGGGGATACGATACGAATGAAAAAGGGGCTCATAGAGGCTGTTAGCGCGGTGTTCATTTGCGCCGCGGCAATGGTGCCTTTTCAAGCACAAGCGCTGAACACGCTTTGTCAGGGCTTGAACCCCGCTTCTGTTTTTATTTGCGGCGCTGGTCCGTCGGTGGAAAACTGGGGTGAATTGACCGATCTTAACGGTGACGGCCTCGTCAACATCCTGGATTTCCAGTTGGCGGTGGCTGGCGGTCAGGGGGTTAATCCCGCCCAAACGCCGGCACAGTCTTCGTTTATGGCCCAGAGCGCTTCGCCCGCGCCGCGCCTGGACCTTCAATTGCTGGCGGCACCTTGTCTGCCAGCGTCGACGGTGGTCTTGCCCCCTGCGGGGCTTGCTCAGGCTATCCGGCTGGCGCACCGCGAGGCGGCGCCCCCTGAACCACGAACGGAACGATACCTTTTCGTTCTCTGTCCGAACGCTCCCCCCTCCGCTCCGAACTTCCCCATCGCATAAAGTTCAGCATTTAGCTGGTTCGTTCCGCCCGTTTGAGGTGATCCCGGGCGGATTGACCGACGCGGCAGTGATTCCCCTGCCGCAGGAGCGGGTTCCTGCAGAGCGAGACGCAGGCTTACCCGGGGAGTACGATTATGAGTAAACAAACGATGATAGCGGTCGCCTTGACTGTTCTTCTGGCGGCCGTGGCGCAGCCCGCCGTAGCGCAACTCGAGGGCGCCATGAAAGGCGACCTCAATCGAGACGGCGCGTGCAACATCTTCGACGTACAGGCAATGGTTGCCCAGGCGCTGGGTGCCCTTACCCGAACAGGTGAAGCGGACGTCAACGGGGACGGTGAGGTAAACATCCTAGACGTTCAAGGCGGCATCGCGACCGCCATGGGCTCCGGCGGCCTTGTTCAGCGGGTTTCCGGTCAAGTTGACTGCACGGGAGACATGACCCGGGATCGGATCCGGATCCGGGCGATGTCGATGGACGGCCAATGCGTTGACCGGCCGGTCGATCCCGAGACGGGACGTTTTCGCCTCACGCTGCGCACCAACACCGCCTGGAGTTTCGCGTTCCTGGGCGCGAACGGTACCGGCGAACAAGCCCAGGTGGGCGTGGTGGAAATACCGGTAGCCGGCGATGTTTCGACGATCCTTCCGCTGCCGGGCCTGTCTCAGGGTCGCGAACTGAACCTGGGGACGCTGGGTTTCCAGGAGCGCATCCGTACGCAGGCGGAACTCCGGCAGATGTTTGGCTATATCCACGGCCAAATCGACGACAGCGATGCCAATGCGAACGGGCTTCCGGATTTTGTCGAGCCGCTGGTGAATCGCGTGATGAACGGACCGGGAGTGCCTCATGGCTTCAACGGTCAGAACCTCAACGAGCGCATTGCTTCGTGCCTGCTGGGCTGGGTTAGTGAAATCACGGCGCCGAGCTTGACCGACGAAGATGCCGACGGGATTCCGGATTTCATCGAGCCGTTGATCGACTGCATCCGCGGAAACACCATGCAGTGGCTCGACCACGAAGGCTTCAACTGCCCGAACCGGGACGACAACCACGACGGCGTGCCCGACTTTATCGAGGCCGTTGTTGATTACGTCGTGGCCGGGTTGCCGGAGTGGATTGAAAACCTGGACAGTCCCGAACTGGTTGACAGCAACAGCAACGATATCCCCGATTACCTGGAGCCCTTGCTGGGCGTGCCTGGCGGGCCTAATGCACTCGATCCCGATGGAACCGGCACGCCGTATTTCGGGCGTGACTCGGACGGCGACGGGATTCCCAATTGTCAGGATCCCGATGCATGCACGCCGGGCGATTCCGACGGTGACGGTATCCCTAACAGTGAAGACCTCGATGATGACAACGACGAAGTGCCGGACTATGCCGATTCGGCCCCTACAGACCCTAATATCCATTAGCGTAACAGGCAGGTGCGCGAACTGGATTGGAGGCGGTTCTGTGGCCGGTACGCGGCGTAGGTATGTAGCCTGGCGCGGCAATGCTGGACTGGACTGACCTCGGTTAGGTTGGCCGGGCGGCGTTTACGGGTAGTGCCTGTGAATGCCGTCCGGCCCCCAGAGGGGGTCGATATGAGGCTTTGGACTCGAAGAAGGAACTGGGCAATCATTGCGTGGCTGAGTTGCTTTGCAGCCTACAATGCAATGGCGGCCACTGTTCAAGTGGGCACGGTGACGGGAGCATGGATACATACTTCCAGCATCGTGAGCATCACCTTATCAATAGAGGCGGGCGAAGAGATCGCGGCGGCCCAGTTTGACCTCACGTACGACGCATCCGCCGTGAGTGTGAAGTCCGTATCGGCCGGCCCGGCGGCACTGGCCGCCGGCAAAGAAGTCAGCTTTTCGGACGTGGACGAGGACACCGTTCGCATCGTTGTTTCTGGATTTAACCTGAATACATTGGGTGAGGGCGTTATTGCGAATGTGGCTCTTACAGTTCTTCGTACGGCCTCGGCCGGAGTTTATCCGGTGACGCCGGTGAATGAGATGCTCTCGAATCCTCTTGGGGAGCCGGTGGCGGTGGATGCGCAGGGCGGTTGGGTGGAAGTGTATATTCCCCCCCTGCCGGCGCCGGGTCCCGCCGCTTTAGGCGCGGTCCTGGTGCTCGCCGGCATCACAGTGCTGTTGCGCCGGAGGTTGACGGCACGCCGCGTCGGTGCGAAGTCGCTTTTGGGAGCGAGCTTGGTGTTTCTTTGCCTTACGGGGCCGGCCACGGCAGTACAGATCGACATGAGTACGCCGCAAGTCCGCAACGGCGCGCTTGTGGTGTCGGTGAACATGACCCCGGCCTCGGGCGAACTGCCGGCGGGTGTTCAATTCGATGTCCACTTCGATCCAAGTCAAGGGGACCTCGTGGATGTCTCCGTGGGCGATGCCGCGGCACGCGCTGGAAAGACTATATTCGTGGAGGAAGTGACGCCAGGGCAAGCAAGGGTGGTCATCGCCGGTTTCAATCTCGACGGAATCGGCGCGGGTTCAATCGCGGAGGTTGTGCTCGCCACAAGTGGGACGGCAAACGCGTCCAACGGGCCGCGCCTCGAAAACCTCATTGTTTCGGATCCGCACGGGCAGCCGTTGAATGCGCAACTCGCAGGCGATGATGACACTACGGAACAACCATCGGCGGATTCCGCATCGGCATCCAAGGCCGCTCCGGAGACGGCGAACTCGGGTAAAACGCAGGTCGCCGGGATCGGCTTGGAGCAGGACGGTTCCGCCGCCTCGTCTCCTCGGAACGTTGCGGGAGAAGGCCGCCCAGCCGGTAGATGGATTCCCGAGGCCGAAGCCGAAGAGAGGCGCTCCTTGCCCGTGGCGATCGAGCTTGCCCGATCAAACCCGCCTCGGGGGACCGGCGCGTCCGGTACTCGGGGTGAGGCGGCGCCTGCGCGATCCGGTGACAGCGGGACTCAGCGGTCGAGCCTGGGCGCCGCTCGCGGTGGCTCCTTGCCTGCCGCGCCGGATTCGGGAACCCCTGGAGTAGGACAGCCATTTCAAATGGCAATGGGCGCGGGGCCGGCGGCGGCTTTGGCTCCCCTCGATAAGGCTGTACCGCCCGTGCCTGGGGCTCGGCCTGCCACCCCATCCAGCGACTCGACCGGACGGCTGCTGGTTTTGGGATTGGCGGGCGCTGTCAGCCTTTTGCTTGTGGCATTCGCGCATGTGGGGCAACGCCGGACGCGGTATCGTGGCGCGCGGCGCCGGTAAGGAAATGAATGCATTACAGGAAGCGGATACTCTTGGGGCTCTTGCTGGCCGGCTCAACTCTGGCCAGCCTGGGTGCCACGCTTACGCTCGGCAGCGACACCGTTTCCACGGGTGGGATTAGCGTCGTACTTCCCGTGACTCTGGAGCATGCCGCGTCGGAAGCCGTGGCGGGAATGCAGTTTGACGTTGGCTATGAGGACGTCCCCTTCGAGGCGGTGGGAGCCACCATCGGTCCTGCCGCCTCGACGGCGGGCAAAACCCTCCAATTCGCGTTCGTGGACGAAACCCACGCCCGCCTTATCGTCTCGGGGTTCAACCTGAATACCATTCCGTCCGGAATCGTGGCGTACGTGACCTTCCAAGTCATGGCCGATGCACCCCAGGCCGTGTACGTGGCGGAACTCCAGAATGCCCTGCTCTCGAGCGCCTACGGCGCCTCCATCTCCGTCACGTCCGTTGCCGGTGCAATCACAGTCGGCAATCCCGTGAGCAGTCCGGCGGATGTCAATGGCGATTCCAGGATCGATGCCAAGGATGTGCAACTCGTCATAAACCGAGCCTTGGGGCTCGATATTTCGCCGTTTGACGCAGACGTTTCGGAAAACGGCAAAGTCGATGCCGCCGATGTGCAGATGGTCATCAACGCAGTGCTCGGAGGAAAATAGGAAAGAAACAAGGACATCCGCCTATTCTATCCGCACGGATTTCTGTCACACCTCAGTGCTTCTCAAATAGGGGACGGCCACCTATTTCGGCGCAGCCAAAGGCCTGCAAGAATAGGTGAGTGTCTCCTTATTTTAAAAAGCCGTTCGAAGCAGCAGAATGGGCGGCGCAGACGACGATGATCGAGCCGTGAAACGAGCGGAGACAAGACCAAAGGGAGAGTGCAAACTCTCTCTTCACCTGTTATAGATCTTCAATTCTTCTAGTGATATTTGGTCAGCCGGGACCAGGCTGTAATGCCGCTCCTCCAGAATCTGGATCTCCCCATTTGTAGTGGTCACCTCGAAGAGTGCGATGAGATTGGAGGAAACGAACTGTGCCGACACCGAACGGCAGATGAGTTGCGGAAACTTCTTCTGGCAGCAGACCAAGTCCTGGTTGGTCTGAACACCGGAAAGCCGGTCGTTCCCGCCCTTCGCCTGCACAGGAATCACGTATTGTCGGCCTCGGCTGTCAACGGCGACGTAGATCTCGTCTATCTCGACTTGGCCCACTTCCTTGATGTGGGTCCGAAGATGGTTCTGAAGCGAATACGCCGTGACCCCAAGAAAGATGTCTATGAGCCTGTTGTACCGAACCTTTGCCAAAAGTGCTTGCTCGTCGGACAAGGCGTACGCCCCCACGATCTCGGGGGTAGCATCGGGAATTTTGATTGCCGCCATGCTCGGATTCGGAGCGATCCGAGTGGCTACGACGAGACGAAAGGCGTACTCCGACTTTCCCTTGCCCTCTATTATCCATTCCTTGCCCGCAGGCTGCGTTCGCTTGATGGCGTCGGGCAGCGCGGTCCTGTATCTCATGGAATAGATAACGTCCCCAACATTCTTGGGTAGCACCACGTTCATTGTAGCCGCAGCTTTGGCTAGATCCTCTCGATGGAACAAGACTTCCTGCATTCCCCGCTTGTATTTGTCCAGAAAGACCCGTTCGATGAGGCACGCGTACCTGTTGCCCGGCGACTTGTCACTGCTCATGGATTCTCTCTCTCCCCCGCCCGAATCGCTTGCTCGATTTCAAGTTGGCTTCTCTTCCGCAGACCGTTCTTCCGATCACGTCGCCCTATCTGGACCTCCACTCCCCAGTAACGCGCCGCCTCTCCCATGTCCATAGCGAGAAGATCAAGATCGCCCAGACTAACGCTCTCGCTGGGCCGCTTCGCTTCAATCCGAAGGGCTTCCAGAACTGCCCCGGCGACGGCTCGCGCCATAGGTGGTGGCACCGAGTTGCCGACTTGCCGCGCTCCGTGCCACTTCGTAACGTGAAAGCGGAACCAATCCGGGTATCCGTGCAGCCGGGCCATTTCGCGGACGGTAATGCAACGCGAGTACGCGTAGTGAATGGGGCGCGGGCTGGTAAAGGCGCCCCTTGCTGAGTCCGTGCCCGCACGCAGCGTATTGCACAAACCGTCGGGGTGCAGTTTGAAGAACCGCGAGATGGGCTCCACTTCGCCCTCAGGCGTAGAAGCGAATCTTCGTTGTGAGATTTCGGTATGAACCGTTCTGGCGCTGGACGTAAGCAGGTTCGGCTGCCATAGACGCGGATAACCAAAATGCCAACTTTCTTCGGTCGTGCAACGACACTCCCGCGCATAGTTCGTCAAGGCCGCCCATTCTCCAACCTCTACCGCGTCCGACTTCAAGAGTTCGCGGTAAAGTTCTACATCAGGCAAATCGGACAGGGCCTCGGCGCAGGTCGGTGTATAGCGAACGCTCGAACCGTCCGGCAGACAATCCCTCGGGATCGTTGTCGGCTCCGGGTAGCTGGGAAGCGCGCCGCCTTTTCTTGCACCGAGCAAGAACAATCGCTGCCTGTCTTGAGGGACGCCATAGTGCATGGCGTTCAAGACCCTCCACGGCACGCGCACCTGATATCCCGCGTCTTGAAACGTTTTGACCAGCGCGTGCAGAAAAGCTCGATGCTCGCCCACCGTAAGGCCCTTCACGTTCTCAAATACAAACGTCTTGGCCTTCAATTCCACGACTAGCCGCACGAACTCCTTAACG
This sequence comes from FCB group bacterium, assembly GCA_034004565.1. Lineage (GTDB taxonomy): Bacteria > Hydrogenedentota > Hydrogenedentia > Hydrogenedentales > SLHB01 > JAVEWL01. The sequence goes on from JAVEWL010000062.1 coordinate 6,980, forward strand.
AGGAGATTCCTGGGGTCGTCCAGCATCCGCTGTCCCATCAAGGAGAACCCTTGGCAAGGGGGACCGCCGAACACCACATCGACGCTGCGCCGCCCGATACCCGTTTCGGCTCGTAAGTCGTCGCCCCGCAGCCCGACTACCGACTTGGGAAGCACGGCGGTCTGCGGAAAGTTAAAATGGTGTACGGCCGCATGAATGGGATCAAGCTCGACGGCGGCAGCAACGTCGAACCCCGCCTGCTCGAAACCGAGCGACAGCCCGCCTGCGCCCGCAAAAAGGTCTACGCCCAAAGGACGATCAGTCATCCAAGAACCTCCTGACCCGCGCTTCCACGGCCCCTATTCGTTTGAGTTGGCACTGCCAGACGACTAGAACGCCCCAGCCGGCCTTCTTGAGTTCGTTGACTTGCCGCCGGTCGCGCGCTTTATTCGCTGCAATCTTCGGTGCCCAATACTCCAGCCTGCTCTTGGGAAGGCAGCCGTGCCGACAGGAATGGCCGTGCCAAAAACAGCCATGAACAAAGATTACCCTTTTTCGGGACACAAAGGCCAAATCTGGTTTGCCGGGAAGGTCGCTCCTTCTCAGCGAATATCTATAACCCAAACGATGCACAATTGATCGCAGCGCCTTCTCAGCGCCCGTATCTCGCGTGCGGACGGCCGCCATTATTCTGCTACGAACGGCCTGCGTGACCCGATCCATCGCTGCATCCTTCAGGAATATCCTTGCACTCTCCCCCTGGAACTTAAATAGGGGAACTTGAATAGGGGCGGGCCACCTATTTCGTTCGTACGGATTTCTGTCACAACTCAAAGCGGGTTCGGCGCGCTTCTAGTTCATCCCAGAGTTCGGGGTCGCTCTTAAGTTCGGCAAGCGGCCGTAGCTGCCTTTGGATATAGCTCCAGTCGAGCTTGCCGGTCTGGCGGATGATGATCCCTTCGATGTCCAGCCAATCTTTGGGGCGAGCCGCGAAGGCTTTCATCACGATGAGATCTTTCGGCGGGCCGCCAGCATGAACCAGCGTTGTTGCTCGACGAAACCCGATGTGGGCTTGGGGGCTCGCGGCGCCACTGTGTAGTCGGCGGGTCCGCAAAGAAGCTCGATGGCGCGCGTTACATCCAGCCGGCGCAATTCGTCGCAGCGCACTTGCTCCATCGCTTCGCCGGCACTTTTCCACGCCTGCACCCATCGCTTCCCGTGGGCGATTTGCTCCGGCGACCAGTCCGCCAAGGCAGATGGTTCCGGGTTTATGGCGTGATCATCGGATTGTTTCAACGGCTTTGACATGCCGCTATTATACGCCACGCCGGTGTCCAGCAACAGGATTCTGGGAAGGCACGGTCTCGTGATATAGTGGGCGTTCAGTGCGTGGAACGTCGGCGGGCGAGTTGGACGGGGAAACGAAGTGTGAGATTTGTCGGGATACATTCCGCTGCGGGGATTTTGTTGGCGGCGGTGTTGGGTTTTTGCGGCGGCGTTGCGACGTGTGAGGCGCAGGCGCTTGGCGGAAAACCGATCCTCGTCGACCTGGGACCGTACACGCCTGGAACTATCCCCGCCGGAATCGGCGAACCGGTGCAGGAGTCGCGCCGCATTGCCGACGAGTGGGAGAAGAGCCAACCCGGCCGCCGCATCAAGTACCAGACGATGATCAGCACGGGGACGACCGAGGGCGAGTGGCTGAAGACGCAGCTCATCGGCGGGATCGCGCCCGAAATCGTCACGATGAATACGGAGGTGGCCTGGCAGGCCATCGACAAGGACTGGTTCGTTCCCCTCGATGAGTTTTTTCAGCGGCCCAATACGTACATCCCCGGCAACGAACATTGGATGGACAGTTTCGCCAATCCCGCGTTGACGAATTCGAAACGCGCGCCGAACGGGAAACTGTATTGCCTCACGCTGGACACCGTCGAGACGGGTTTCTTCTACAACAAGACTCTGCTCAATAAACTCGGCATCGCGGGACCTCCGGAGACGTGGAGCGAGATGCTCGACTCGTTCAAGGTCATTCAGGACGCCGGCATCACGCCGATGACCGCGCAGTTCAACATCGCCTCGGATTGGGGACAGGACATCGTGTTCGAGATGATCTACCACGACCTGTTGCCGTCGCTGGATCCCATTCCGTCGCCCCCGGACATCAAGGATTATCAGGTCAATTTTCTGGATCCGCAGGAGGCCGGGTTCCTGTTTACGAAGGGGTTCTTCTCGAGCCGCGATCCGCGCTGGCGCGAGGTGAACCGGCTGGTGAAGGAGTGGCGTCAGTATTGGGCGCGCGAACTCAAGTTCAGCGATCCGCTGAGGCTGTTCTTCACGGGGCGGCTCGCGGTGTTGTGGGACGGATCCTGGACCATTCGGCGTCTCGCCAAGGATCCCTACATCAACTTCGAATGGGGCATCGGCTACGTGCCCGCGATCACGCAGGAGACGAGCCGCTACGCTTCGGGTTCCCCGGCCACGCTGATCGGCGGCGCCGCGACGCAGGTTCACATCACCAACAGCGCCGTGAACAACGGCACGCTCGAGGACTGCGTGGATTTTCTGATGTTCCTTTCCGCGCCGCAAAACATCGAACGGATTACGAACGAGGCGCTCATGTTCATGCCGAACGTGAAGGGCGCAAAGATGGATGAGCGCCTTCAGCCCTTCTCCGAAATCTTCAAGCGCAAGAGCTGCGCCATCCAATGGATGGAGGCGATGGACCCGGAATACAAGAAGGTGTGGCGCCGCTGGTTGGACTATTACCTGGAAGACGGGTTCAGCCAGGAGGAGTATCTGAAAGTGCTGGACGAAAACTTCGCCGCGTGGGTGAAGTCGCACGAGGGGGATGCCGCGTGGGATTTCACGCAGATGGAAGCCACGTGGCAGACGCGCAAGGAGGTATTGCTTCGTGAACTCGACCCCGTCCGGTAAGGCGCGCCGCCGCGCCGGACGCCCGGCCGGACAGCCGTCGCTGTGGATTATCTATTCGCTCTTGTTTGTGCCGTTTTCGCTGTTGGTCGTGTTCAACTACGTTCCGGCGATGTCCGCGCTTGGGCATGCCTTCACGGACTGGGATCCGGGGAAGCCGGCCGTGTGGACGGGCTTGAGCAACTTTCAGCAGTTGTTACAGGACCCCATCTTTCTGAAGTCCCTCGCGAACCTGGCCAAGCTCGGGCTGTTCGTGTTCGTCGTCAATCTCACGATACCGTTTCTCGTCGCGGAGATGATCTTCCACCTGCGCTCGGAACGCTGGAGCTACGCGGCGCGCGTGGCGCTGGTGTTGCCGATGATCGTGCCGGGCGTGGTTGTGTATATGATCTGGCAGTACATCTACTCCGACGCCGGCATCCTTACTGCAGTGCTCGAGGGCCTGGGACTGAACAACTGGATCTACGGGTGGCTGTCGCACCCCAAGACGGCGCTGTGGGCGGTCGCCTTTGTGGGCTTCCCCTTCGCCCACGGGTTCAACGTGCTCATCTACTACGCCGGCCTGGCCAACATCCCGCAGAGCATCCTCGACGCCGCAGAGGTGGACGGGCTTGGCTCTGCCGGGAAGATGCTCCGGATCCACATCCCCCTGATGCTGGGGCAGATTCGCCTGCTGACCATCGTCACCATGATCGGCGTGATCAACGGGTTTGAGTCGGTGTACATTCTGACGCGCGACGGCGGGCCGGGCTACGAAACGATGGTGCCCGGTCTCTACATGTTCCTGAACGGGTTTGTATTCGAGCGCATGGGCTATGCCGCCGCGATCGGCCTGCTGCTGTTGTTCTTCCTGTTGGTGTTCACCCTTCTCATCAACCGTTTTATACGGACCGAGGACTATGAGCCTGGAGCCTAGTATCATCGAACGAATCGAGATTTCGGCCGCCCCGACTCCGGTCCGGGGCAAGAGGCTGACGCTTGCCCGCGCCTGGGGTGTGGCATGGCGGGTGGGACTCGCCGGCATTCTCTTCCTGACCTTCTTCCCTTTTCTGTTTCTGGTAATCACCTCATTGAAGAACACGCACCAGTTCTACCACACGTTCTGGCTGCCCGCGTGGCCTCCCACGTGGGGCAACTATGTGCAGGCGTTCGCGGACCTCAAGGGCTATATCTTCAACAGCCTCCTGGTGACCGCGATAAGCATCTCCGGCATCCTCGCGTGTTCCACCGTCACAGGCTTCCTGTTCGCGCGTTACCGTTTTCCGGGGCGTGAGTTCCTCTACTACATGATGTTGGCCATGCTCATGGTGCCGGGTGTGCTGATGCTGATCCCGCAGTTCGTCTGGGTGCAGCAACTGGGCATGCTGGACACTTACGCCGTCATGTACCTCCCGTACATCGCCGGGATGCAGGTAATGGGTATGTACCTCCTGCGCAGCTTCTTCGCGCAACTCGACCAGGCGTTGTTTGAGTCGGCGCAAGTCGACGGCGCGGGGTTGTTTCTCCAACTCTGGCACGTCGCCCTGCCGTTGTCCAAGCCCGTTCTCGGGATTGTGGCCATCATGAGCGCGCTGGGCGTCTGGAACAGTTTCCTGTGGCCGCTGGTGACGGTGTCGAGCGACGACGTCATGGTCCTGACCGCGGGCATCCTGCGTTACAACGGCCGCATGTTCAACCAATACGGGCCCATGTTCGCCGGCTACGTCATCTCCGCCATCCCCCTGCTGATCCTGTTCATGCTGTTCACCCGCGCGTTCATGAAGGGGATCACCAGCGGCGCCCTCAAAGGGTAACGTGTTGGCGTAAAGCCTTGAGCGGCAACCGCGTCATTGGGGAGTGCTGCCTGCAAACTCGAAAAACCCCTGTTCCAAAACAATAGTCATTTGATTGACATAATCAAGAATAATGTGAGTGAAGAGACAAGCATTCTTTGACATAATACCGGCTGGGCAGGCATTCTTTTGGCGGGACTTTACGGGTTGGGACACAGGAGGCGACAGCATGAACGCCAATCTTCGACTGGATCGCGAGGCGCTGGCTGGCTTCTGCCGGAAGTGGCAAGTTCGCGAACTGTCGATTTTTGGCTCGGCCCTCCGCGAAGACTTCGGCCCGGACAGCGACCTGGATTTCCTGATCAGCTTCGAGCCGGGTACCACATGGGATCTCTTCGACCTGGCGGCCATGCAAGACGAGTTGCAAGCAATGTACGAACGCCCGGTAGACCTCGTGCAAAAAGAAGCACTGAGGAATCCCTGGCGAAAGCGCGAAATTCTGAAGACGCGCGAGATCATCTATGCCGCCTGACCCGAGGGATATGGCCCGTCTGTGGGATATGCTCGAGGCCGCGAAGACTGTGCTCGAGTTCATTGAAGGAATAGACTTTGATGCGTTTATGGCGGATCGAAAGACTCGGTTTGCCGTGGAACGAAACCTGGAAATCATCGGCGAAGCAGCCCGGCGCGTAACGCAGGCTACCCGAGACCTCACTTCGGACATCCCATGGAAGTCCATCGTTTCGCTCCGCAACATCATCGCGCACGAATATGGCGAAATCCTCTACGAAAACCTCTGGCGGGTATGCGTGCACAGACTGCCGCCGCTTATCGCACGACTTGAGGCAATGAACTTGACTCTTCCTTTCGATGATGAAGAGGACTGAAGTCTGGCCGTCACGCGAGGCGAAAGGCATCCGCCGAAATGGGTGAAAGGGATGGCCGGCCCATTAACCGCCAACCCCCTCATTGCGGAGGTCGCTTCCGAAATGCCGGCTTGTGAGCGGGCATGTCTTCGAATCCGTGCTTTGACCCTGGACGTGTGGGGCAGCCGCCCAAGGCTGCCAAGCATACAAGAGCTTAAGAATGGCAGCCGAGGGCGGCTGCCCCACACGTCAGAAGCGGCGGGGTGAGGGTATTGGAAGAATGGGGGTAGCTCACACCATCCCCCCTTCTTCATTATTCGCGCGGTTTGCGCGATTGACGGCGCGCGGCTTCGAAGCGTTGGCGCAATTCGGGGGGCATCTCGTCGAGCGAGCGATAGGTCTGGACACGGCCTTCGCCGTCGCGCACGGTGAACTGCTGAAACTCCGCCGTGGTCGCGCCTTCCGCGCGCATGCGCGCCAGGCGTTCCTCGGCAAAGCGCCGCACGTCCGGAGGCATTTCCTCCAGGGACTGGTATGTTTCGCTGCGATACTGCGGTTCAAGGGGAATGCTCAATGTGCGTCCCGTGCGAACGGCAGCCGCACGGCCCGCACCCCACTCGACGCGCTGTGGCGGCGGACACGGCAAGCCGGTGATGCGTTGGAGGTGCTGGGCAAATTGCGCGACACGTTCGGGGCAAGCCGTCGAGCCCGCGAGCCGTCCGCGAGCATCGCACAGAAATTCGATGCGCTCGTCATCCAGGTGGATTACCACCCGCCAACGCCACCCAAGGAAGCGGTATCCGCTCTTGCGGCTGGAGCGGACTTCTTCCTCGATTATGTTCATACCTCGCAGTGCGGACAGCGCATATTCGCGGCGGCTCGGCCACAGCGAATTCGAGCGTATGACAAGCCGGTCGTTGTCCCGGGCGATGCGAAGCCGCTGCCACAACACGCCGGCCACGTGCACCAGCGCGAGCGCTATTAGCGCCCCCGCAATCCATTGCAGCGGGCGCGCGAACTCGGCTGGCATAGTCAACGTTGGCCAGTACAACCCCGCGGCGAGAGCACCTATCAGCACCGCAAAGAGGAGTCTACGGAGAAAAGTCCGCACTCCCGGCCGGGCAGTGGCCGTCATGGGCTCGGAAAAGGCGAATATCCAGCCGGCAATGTCGTGTGTGCGAATGCGCATGGTTCCTCCTGGACGGCCCGTCATGACGAATCAAAGCCTCCCATTTGGAAATGGAAGCTACGATCCAACAATCATCCGAAGCGTTATGGAATTTGCGGCAGTACTCGAAACCCGACCCTCCACTCCCGAGCAGAATGGCCGTGATGCAGCCCAAGACGGCCACCCCGAAATGGCCAAAGGTCATGCCGGCCACGCCCACCCGCGTCCGCATGGGTTAACTATAACGGGAGCTGGCCTTTTCGGCAAGAGGGCCGATGGAAGAATTGGGAAACAAGCTACGAACTAACCGCTGTTGCGCCAATACATACCGGGGCAATTCGTAGTCTGTCCCGAATGGCGCTAACTTAAGGCGTAAGAGATCGGAAGACCCATTCAGGAGGGAGTTTACGCCCGTTCTTTCTTCTCGTGCTCGTGCTCGTAATCGTGCTCGTAATCGCTCTTGTTCGTACTCGTCATCGTAATCGTACTCGTAATCGATTGCTCTCCTCTTGAATCCGATTACGATGACGATTACGAGTCTGGAGTCTTGCCCCTCTTGGTGCTGGCAACCCGCACTTCCCGTGCGGTTAAGGTGTCCAGGGGCGTTTTGGCGATTGGGTGGGTAGAACGGAAGCGTTAAAAGTCAACGGGGCCCTTCGGGTGCCACTTTCAAGCGGAACTCGAGGGGGCGCGCCAGCGCACCCGGAGTGGAGCTTGTGGGTGGCACCCAAGAC
>JAVEWL010000744.1:0-3107 GCA_034004565.1 FCB group bacterium
TCACATACACCGTGACCGCCTGGGCCGCCGGCGTCTTCCAATACGAAACCGCCTTGACTGAAACGGTATGCGGCCCCGGCACACTATCGTCCTGTATGTCGCCCGAGGCCTGCCATTCGCCGCCGTCCACCGCCCACGCGGCTCCAGCCAACGCGGCCTCCTCGGGTATAAGCGTCACGGAGATCGAACCGGTTCCCTGTGCTCCGGCAACGAAATGCGGGACCGCCAGAAACACAGCGGTTAGTGCCAGCGTGACGAGTGAATGGCGCATGACCCACCCCTTTCCCGGCATTGCACCGGGTTGGGCCGAGGTGCGTGCGTCGGCGATTCTACGCATCCGGCCTGGCCACGAACTCCAGTAAGTAGCCCACGTCACCCGCGCAAAGGAGACCGCCCGACACCGGTCCTCTGAGTACTTATGCGGTGTACCGTTGATAATAATACAGACCTGCTCGCGGTAACCAGAGAAATCATCATGCAACATGCGGAAACGCCCAATTCCCCTGTGGCACCCCCAAGCCGGCTTCATGGCTTGGGGGTGTGGGTGAGCGAAGAACAGCAACGATAGCAAGTACCCATGAGCCCTCACCCTTGTGAAACCCTCTCCCAGGGGGAGAGGGGGGAAGACTCCAGCAGGTTGTAGCGCTTGGTTCTTCTCCCGCTCAGGCGACCCACTCCCCTAGCGGGCTCCCTCTCCCCCTGGGAGAGGGGCGGGGTGAGGGCTCACACCAAAGCCGCCGAGATTCCCCAGGAACCGCACCCTCCACCGCGCGTCCGTCCGCCCGCAACTTGATTCCCCGTCCCAAATGCGGCATCGTGCAAAAAAAGCCCAAAAGGATTTCCAACAATGACCAGAACAGTTGTCGCGGGTATGTGCATGGCCCTTCTTCTCGGAACCTCAAGCGCTATCGCTGAAGACTCCGTCCTTCCCCAGGGCGACTCCAAGGCCGCGCTCTCCAGTGCCCACTTCCCGGATCGCGTACACGAGTTCGTATGGCGAAACTGGGAAGCGGTGCCCCCGGCCAGGATCGCACAAATTCTCGGCGCGTCAATCGACCAGGTAACCGGCCTCGCCACCGCCATGGGCCTGCCCGCGAACCCCGTGGTGTCCCCCGACATTCGCGAGCGCGGTTACGTGACCCTGATCCGCCGCAACTGGCATCTTCTCCCCTACTCGCAGCTCCTGCAATTGCTCGATATGACCCCGGAGAGTCTCTCCGTCATGCTTCGCGAGGAAGATTTCCTGTGGATCAAGCTGGGCCAGATAAAGCCCCAGTGCGACCCGCTCCAATACGTTGAACCCAACGAAACGGCCCGCCAACGCGAAGCCGAAATCCGCCGCGTCGTCGAGCAGGATTTCGGTGCGGCCCTGACCGCCCCGGGCGAACCCCGCTTCGACTTCGTACGCCAACTCGCCACACCGCTCCCGTCGTACACGCCGCCCGCAGCCGATCCCAATCAGTCCCTGCGCATCGTGTACTCGTACGTGGCCGTGTACGGCGACCCGCTGCTAAACACCAACCTGAATCCCTACCCCGACGGGCTCCTCGAGCGCCTGTCGGACTCCGGTGTGAACGGCGTGTGGCTCCAGGCGGTCCTGCGCGACCTCGCGCCCGGCGGCGAAGCCTTTCCTGAATTCGGCGAAGGGCACGAGCAGCGCCTGGCCAACCTGCGCACGCTGGTCGAACGCGCCAGGAAGCACGGCATTGGCGTGTACCTCTACATCAACGAGCCCCGCGCCATGCCGGAGCCCTTTTTCGCGAACCGGCCCGAGCTTGCCGGCGTCAAGGAAGGCCCGCTTGCGGCCATGTGCACCTCGCAGCCGGCCGTGCGGCAGTGGATGGCCGACGCGCTCGCCCACATCTTCCGCGAAGTGCCCGGGCTCGGCGGCGTCTACACGATTACGGCCTCGGAAAACCTGACCAATTGCGCGTCGCACGGCGGTAATCTGGCGTGCGCGCGCTGCAAGGACCGCAGCGATACCGACATCATCACCGAAGTCGTCTCCACCATCGAGGAAGGCGTCCACCGCGGCAACCCGGACGCAAAGGTGCTCATCTCCGACTGGGGCTGGCGCGGCCACGGCGACGCGCGCGAACTGATCACGCGGCTATCCGGCAAGCCCATCTGCCTCATGTCCGTGAGCGAGTGGAACCTGCCGATCGAGCGTGGCGGCATCCAGAGCACCGTCGGCGAATACTCAATTTCGTCCGTCGGGCCGGGACCGCGCGCCCTGCCGCACTGGCAGACCGCGCGCGACGCGGGCCTGAAGACCGGCGCGGAGATTCAATTCAATAACACCTGCGAGATTGCGACCCTGCCGTACATCCCCGTCCTGGATCTCGTCGCCGAGCATTACGGCAAGCTCCTCGCCGCCGCGCGACCGGACGCCATGCTCATCGGCTGGACCATGGGCGGATACCCCTCGCCCAATCTCCGCCTGGTCCGCATGATGAGCGCGACGCCCGCACCGGAACCGGCCTCGGTGCTCGACGCCCTGGCCCTCGAACGGTACGGCGCCGAGGGCGCATCGCACGGACGCAAGGCCTGGACCCTCATGAGCGAGGCCTATCGCGAATACCCGTTCCACATTTCCGTGGTCTACACGTCGCCCGTGCAGTGCGGCCCCGCCAACCTGCTCTACGCCACGAAAACCGGCTACAAGGCGACCATGTGGGGCCTGCCCTACGACGACGTCGACACCTGGCGCGGCCCCTATCCGCCCGAGGTGCTCGCGGCCCAGTTCCAGAAAATCGTCGACGGCTGGCGCCCCGCGCTGACGGAACTCCACGCGGCCGCGGAAAAGGCCCCGGCGGAACAGCGCGCGCAGGCGGAGTCGGACCTGCGCATGGCCCGAGCGGGTGCAATCCATTTCGAGTCCGTGGCCAACCAGACCCGTTTCATCACGGCCCGCGACGCGAACGCAAAGGAAGAACTTCGACGCTGCCTCGAATCCGAGATTGCCCTGGCCCGCGAGCTCTACACCCTCTCCCGACAAGACTCCCGAATCGGCTTCGAACCTTCATGCCAGTACTTCTACTTCCCCCTCGATCTCGTCGAGAAGGTCATCAACTGCCGCGCACTCCTCAACCACTACAAGGAATAGC
>JAVEWL010000745.1:0-3094 GCA_034004565.1 FCB group bacterium
AACTGAGCGGAAGCGCCGCCTCCACGGCGAGGCTCATGAGTCCGCCGAAGCGTCGCGTTTCATCGAGTTTCGTAAAGAACAGCGATCCGGGGTTGACCGCCTTGAAGCTCGTTACCACATTGCGCAACTCTTCAAGCTGCGTATTGGCGCCCAGCACGAGCAGAACCTCGTCCGGCTGCGCCGCGCCAAGCATTTCCTTCAATTCCAGAATCTGCTTCATGTTGAACTGGCTGCCCCCCGCCGTGTCAACCAGCACGAGGTCGCAGTCGCGGTGCTGCCGCACCGCTACGGCCATTTCCTTGGGGTCATTCACCACGGTCAGCGGTACGCCAATGATGTTGGCGTAGATCCGCAGTTGTTCCGGCGCGCCCACCCGATAGGTGTCGGCCGTGATCAGCCCCACGCGCGCACGTTCGCGCACGGTGTAGTACGCGGCGAGCTTTGCAAGGTTCGTCGTCTTCCCGACGCCCGTCGCGCCCACGAAAGCCGCCACGCGGCACGTGCCGCCCGTCAACGCAATGCCCCCGGAAACGTTGACCCGTTTCCGAATCTCAAGCTTGAGCCGTTCCAGAAATACGCGCGGATCGCGCAGCAGGTCAAGGTCGCTGCCACGCGTGGCATACGCCATCAAACCCGCGGCCAGGTTGCGCGAGACGCCGCGGTCCAGCAGCATCCGGTAGTGCGGGACCAGTTCCGGCGGAATGCCCGCGCCCGGCGTCTCCGCCATGAGCACCTGGAGCATTTCGCGCATCTGGGCGACCTCGCGGCGGATATCGTCGCGGTCCTCCTCCTGCGGGCGTTTGAACGGCAGCACCGGCGCCACCGCGGCCCGGCCCTGGGAGCCTCCCGCGCCGGTCGAAGCGGGAGTGGGGGGCGGCGGTTGCGCACCGGCCATGCGCTTCTGCGCGTCGCGAACCAGTTGCTCGAAATAGGCCACCGTGTTTTCGCCCGAGGACGGGGCCTCCGCCGGCGCGGACGCCGTGCCGTATTTGCGCTCGGCCGGGCTGAGCGGGCGACCCTTGGGCACCGGCGCGGACGCGATCACTTCCACGCGGCCCCGCCGCAGGAACCCGAGGATTCCGCTCTCCCGCACGGGACCGGTGCGCACGACGACGGCGTCGTCCCCGAGTTGCTTTCGCATCTCGCGGTACGCCTCGTCGAGCGTTGGCGCTCTGAAGGTGTGAAACTTTTGATCCATGGTCGTCCCGCCATGCTCCCGCATTTACCTGCGGCCCCTTCCGCGCGATTCCCAATATCTCATGTTATCCCGCCACCTGCCCCTCGCCCTCGAGGCTCACGGCAGGGTCAATCTCGTTAAACGACAAGACCGTCACGCGCGGCATGTGCCGCTCCACGATGCGCCGGAAATAACGGCGCACCTGCGCCGACGTCAGCACCACGGGCTCCTGACCCGAGAGCACCATCGGCTGAACCGCCTGCACCGCGCCCCGCGCGATCGCCTCGGCGCGCGCCGGTTCCACGGGGATATACTCGCCGCCTTCCGCCTGGCGCGCCGCTTCGAGGATCTCCTTCTCCAGGTCCGGCGACAGCGTCACCACGTGAAGCCGGTTTTCCTCGTCCACGTAGTCGGCGCAGATCTGCCGCGCGAGCGCGTGGCGCGTGTATTCGGTAAGGATATCGGGATCTTTCGTGCGCGGACCGAAATCGGCAAGGATCTCGAGAATGGTTTCGAGGTTGCGAATCGACACCCGCTCGCGAAGCAGGTTCTGGAGCACCTTCTGCACTTCGCCCAGCGTCAGAATGTTCGGTACCAGTTCATCCACCACGCTCGAAGCCGTCTGCTTCACGTGACCGATAAGATTCTGCACGTCCTGCCGAGTGAGCAGTTCCGGCGCATAGCCCGTGATGAGTTCGGTAAGGTGCGTCGCCAACACCGCCGACGGTTCGACGATGGTGTAGCCAAGCCGTTCCGCGCGATCACGATTGCCTCGCGAGACCCACAGCGCCTGGAGTCCGAAAGCGGGCTCCTGCGTGGGAATACCCGATACCTCTTCTTCCACAAGCCCAGGGTTCATGGCAAGGTACGAATCCGCGGCCATTTCGTAGCGCGCGATCTCGGCCTCGCGCAGCTTCACGCGGTACTCGTTCGGACGCAGCCGCATGTTGTCCACAATGCGCACCACCGGCACGATAAAGCCCATCTTCGAAGCCATCTGCTGGCGAATGATCTGGATGCGCGCCAGCAAATCCCCGCCCTGCTTCGGATCCGTAAGCGAGATGAGCCCGTAGCCCAATTCAATTTTCAAGGGATCCACAATGAGCATGTGTTCGGGCGTGTCGTGCGGTTCCTCAATCACGGGCGCCCGCTCGGCCAATTCCTGGGCCTCCTTGACTTCCTGGCGCTTGGTGGCCGCTTTGCCGGACTGGAAGGCCAGAAGGCCCAGCAGTCCCGACACGACCAGGAACGAACCGGTGGGCATGCCCGGTACCATGGCGAACAGGGCCAGCATGGCCGACGCCACGCCCAGCGCGCGCGGATATTTAACGAGCTGCGCACCGAAATCCTTGCCCAGGTTTTCGTCGGAGGCCGAGCGGGTCACGATGAGACCGGCCGCGGTCGAGATGATCAGCGCGGGAATCTGCGACACCAGCCCGTCGCCAATGGTCAGGACGGTATAGAGTTGCAAGGACTCCATGAACCCGCGGCCCTGCATCGCCACGCCAATGATGAAACCGCCGATAATGTTGACGATCGTGATGATGATGGCGGCAATAGCGTCGCCGCGCACAAAGCGGGTGGCGCCGTCCATGGCGCCATAAAAATCCGCTTCGCGCTCGATGTCGCGTCGACGAGCGCGGGCCATCTCTTCCGTGATAAGGCCCGCATTGAGATCCGCGTCCACGCCCATTTGCTTGCCGGGCATGGCGTCCAACGTAAAGCGCGCGGCCACTTCCGAAATGCGCCCCGCGCCCTTGGTGATCACGATGAACTGAATGACGATGAGAATCAGGAACATGACCACGCCGACCACGTAACTGCCGGCGGTCACAAATTTGCCGAACGCGTCGATGACGTGCCCCGCGTCCGCCTGAGACAAAATCAATCTCGTCGCGGCCACGTTCAGGCTCAAGC
>JAVEWL010000063.1:0-14359 GCA_034004565.1 FCB group bacterium
GAGCCGCTGTACGAGATCGCAATCGGCGTCGTGCCGGTGGTCGCGGGCGCGGTGAGCGTGCCGGCGACGGGAACGGTCACGTCATAGATGACGTTGGTGAGGCCCCGACCTGTGGGCACGGCCGACGTGTTGCCGGCGTTGTCCTCGGCAACGAGGCCGATGCTGTAGGTGCCGCTGCCGGAGGTAATGGTATACGAGAAGCTGCCCGAAGCGCCCGGCTGCTTCATGCCCGTATCGAACCAGGAAGCCGGATACTTGCGAATCCACAGGGAGACGGATTTCAGGCCGCTGCCCGTGTCCGCCATGCCGCTGTAGTTGATGGTAACCGGCGAGGTCTTGTTGTAGTACTGCGCGTTAACCGCACCGCCCGTCGGTGCGGACGTATCGTACAGTGTTACGCAGTCGCCCGCGCCGGCCGGCACTTCCGTTTTCGCGCCGGCGCTGTTCTGCGCCTGCAGCGCGAACGCGTAGGTGTCTTCGGCGGACGGAGAGTAGCTGAACGTGCCCGAAGCCGCCGCCAGCGAAAGACCGGATTCGGTCCAGGCGCCCGCGCCCTTCTTGACCCACAGGTGCACCATGCTGATGCCGTTGTCGTTGCTGTCGAACGCGCCCGAATACGTTACCGCAATCGGCGCCGCGGAAGCGGTGGCGGGCGAAGACGCGGTGCCGGCCTTGAACACGTGGCCGTAGGAGGTCGCCGCCATGCCCGCGCCGGAAGGCTGCGCGGACATGTTGCCCGCGTTGTCTTCGGCCTGGACCGCGAAGAAGTACGTGTCGTTTTCGGTGACGCCCTCGTACGCAAAGACGTCGGCGCTCGCGGCCGAACTGAGGCCGGTCGGCGTCCAGGCGCCGGCGGCGCCCTTCTTGACCCACAAGTGGACCGCCTTGAGGCCGCTCAGCGCGTCCTGCGCGCCGGCGTATTCCACCGATATCGGCGTGCGATCCGTCGTGGCGGGCGCGTTGACCGAGCCGGGCACGGGCGGATCGAGATCGTATACAAGATAGCCCTGGCCATTGCCCGTCGGCGTAGGCGAACTGAGCCCGGCGTTGTCGATAGCCACCAGGTCAAAATAGTAGGTGCCGCTGCTGGCCGGCGCATAACCGAAGGTGCCGCTGGCTGAGGAGGACAACTGGTCCGTCGCGACCCACTCGCCGGAATCCTTGCGAACCCAGAGCACAACCAATTTCAGGCCGCTGCCGCCGTCGCCCGCGCCGCTGTACGTCACGGAAACTGGCATCGCCGCCTTCACCAGTCCCGGCGCGCTGAGCGTGCCCGCCGCCGGAGGAAGCGTGTCGAAGACCGTCGTGACATCGCCCGTGCCGGTGGGTTCCGGCGACAGGTTGCCCGCGTTGTCCTCGGAGCGCGCGGCGAAGTGATACACGCCGTCGCCGCTCATGCCGTTGTACTGGAACGTGCCCTCGGCCGTGGCGAGAAACAGGCCCGAATCGGTCCAGGCTTCATCGTTCTTGCGCACCCACAGGTGCACGCCCTTGAAGCCGCTGCTGCCCATGTCGCTCGCGCCGTTGTAGTACACCGCAATGGGAGCGGCGCTGGCAAACGCGGGGGCCGCGCAGGTCGCGGGCCACGGCGCGGTCGTGTCGGCGCCGCCCAATTCCTGATAGGTCGTGGTGGTATGGCCGAAATCCGTGGGCACCGGAGAGAATGCGCCGGTATTGTCCTGGGCCACGGTGGCGAAATGGTACGTGCCGCTGCCCGACACGCCCGAGTACAGGAACGTGCCGCGCGCCGCCGGCAGGGACAAGCCCGTGTCCGCCCATGCTTCGGCGTCTTTACGCACCCACAGGTGAACGGACTTGAGTCCGGAGTCGTTCACGCACAGCGCGCCCTCGTAGTCGACCGGGATCGGCACCGTCTCGCACTGGGCAGGCGAACTCGCCGCGCCCGGCAACGGCTTCGTATTCGTGGGCGACAAAATCAGGGTCGCGCGGTCGTTGCCGGTAAGCAGGCGCCATTCCGCGATGTTGTAGGTGGCGCCCGGAAGATTATACGTGCCGCCGCATTGGAAAATGGGTTGGGTCTGGGTCGCGCCGTAGACCGTGTTGGCGTTGCTGGTGACTTCGGCGATCTGGTCGGCTTTTTGCGTACCCATGGTGATGAGACGGGCGTCGCCGTTCAGCAAGGTCACGCGGTTCCGCGCGATGTAGATGTCTTCCTGCAGGGCACGCTCCGGATACACGGGGCCGACATAGGCATTCACGAAGAAGATGGCCGCCGTGCCGGCGCGGTTCTCGTTCGAGACAATCGTGTTGTCGTAGATCTGGATGTCCTTGACGGGCCGGTGCTCGAAGGGATGACCGATCTGGAAGCGCACGTTGCCCGCCGAACCCGATACGGTGCTGAACGAGTTGTTGCGGATGATCACGTGCTCCCACACGCCGACTTCAATGAATTTTTCGACGTCCGCGAAGACGTTCTTTTCAATGAGGCCGTATTCCATCGACTGGTCAAGGCCCTTGTTCGGCCCCAGCTCGACGGCGCACAGGTTGTAGCGCACGCCGCGGCCCGTGTGGGCCCAGGTGTCGATCTTCGGGTCGATCCAGCCCTGGAAGCGGTTGTTGATGATGTGGACGTTGTTGGTCGGATTGGCCCGATCCGTAACCCCGCAGGACCGGATCGCGAGCCGGCCAAAGGCCCAGCGCGTGTAGACGTTGCCGCTGAAGATAGCTTTGTTCAGGTACGAATGGTAGCCGACGTGGTCGTCGCACATGTCGAACGTGCTGTCGATGTTCGCGTAACGGCTGGCCTTCGTGTAGAGATGCATCGCGTCCACGCCAATCGAGTCGTGAATGTTGCACTTGATGATGTAGACATTCGTGATCTGGCGCGCCAGATGGTCGCCGTTCATGCCAACCGCCTGGAAATGGTTGTAGATATCGCAGCGCAGGAAGAAAATATTCGCGATGGCCGAAACATTGATGAAGAAGCTGCTGACCTGGCCCTCCACCGATTTGCAGTCGAACGCCAGATCCATGACGCCCCAGAACGCCAAAAAATTACCGTTGATCTTGATCATTTCGGCGTTGCTCGTGCCCACGTGCTTGATGATCGGCTTGGGCCCCTCGCCGAATGCGCCGAAGTAGTATCCGTATCCGGCCATGCCGCCGCCCGGACGCACCAGCCCCGCCTCGAGATTAAAGGTCTGGCCTCGGCGAAACAAAATACGGTCGCCGGGGTTGTAGGCCGTCGTGTTCATTCCCGTGAAGGCCTTCGTCGCCGATTTCCAGGGCAACTCCGGCGTGGTCCCCGGGTTGGCGTCGCTGCCGATCTCGGAGTCTACATAATAGGTCGTCCCGTTGGGCTGCAGCACCTCGATTATCTGGGTGGCCTGCGCCGTCTGACCGTCGCGCGTGACCACCGTGAGGGTCGCCGTAAACGTGCCTGGGGTCTCGTAGACGTGCGCGGCGTTAAAGCCGTGGAAGAGCGGGGCGCCGTCGCCGAAATCCCACACCCAGTCCACGATGTCCTCGCGCGGGGTGGACTTCCAGCCTTCAAAGAAGACCGGCAGCGGCGCGTAGAAACGCGTAAAGCTCGCGCCGTTGTAGCGCGTTGCCTTTTCGGCCTGATACCAACTGTTTTCCGTGACTTCCACCACAGCCGTCAGGGCGGCGGCCTGAGAGGCCGCGGTCAACAGCAGCAACGCCCCCAACACAAATGAATGCAGCCTATTCATTGAATTTCCTCCCCAGCCGGCGCCGGGTGTCTGGCAACAAACTCCGCACCGCCCATGTCGCTCGTACCCAATACAGGACCGAGACTAACGGTGCATGAACCATGCCATACCACTAATGGTGCTTTGAAGGGGCTGACTCTACCACCGGTAGCGACTAGACGGTTTTTTGGCAGCCGTCGCTAAGCCGGAGCATTGTCATACCGACAAGGTTTCGTCGGCATATTCACCGCAAATCTTGATAATGCCGCACGTGTGGCCGCGTTATTATGGATTAGGTTCGGATGCGGGGCGGGGTTGGTTCTCGATTCTCCGTTCCAAGTGAAGGCCGCTAGTACCCCGTCCATGCTCGAATGCCGGGTGCCACCCGAAAAGAGGCACCCGGCATTGGAAGGCTAACGCACTACCGGGCGGTGCCAGGATGTCCGCCCGCTTGTCAGGCGTCCTTGAGATTCTGTTTAATACGCTCATGTTCAATATGCTAAAGCGCAGACGCCGGGATAAGCTTCGCCGCCAACCGTTTCCCGAGCCCTGGACGCAGGTGCTCGAGCGCAATGTGACGTACTACCGCCGCTTGCCGCGCGAAGACCGCGAAGAACTCCACCGCCATACGCACATTCTGTTGGCGGAGAAGAATTTCGAAGGGTGCGGCGGGTTGGGCATGACGGACGAGATCCGGATCACCGTGGCGGCGCAGGCGGCCGTGCTGCTGCTGCACCGGGAGACCGAGTATTACCCTATCCTCTATTCGGTGCTCGTGTATCCGTCGTCGTTCTGGGGGCGGGACGCGGCGCCGGTGTCGCACGATTTGGCCATCGAAGGCGAGGAATTGCGCCTGGGGGAATCGTGGGACCAGGGGGCCGTGGTTCTGGCCTGGGACGAGATCCGGAACGGCGCGCCCCGGTTCCGGGACGGGTACAACGTGGTGTACCACGAATTCGCGCATCAGCTCGACCAGGAGAACGCCGATGCCGACGGCTTTCCCATCATCGACGATCGCGCCCTGCGCGGTACATGGTCGCAGGTCCTTCACCGCGAGTTCACGCGGCTCGAGGAAGACATCGAGCTCAACCGGCGCACCGTGATCGACGATTACGGCGCCGAACATCCGGCCGAGTTCTTCGCGGTGGTGACGGAGTGCTTTTTCGAGCGCCCGGTCCTGCTGAAACGCGAGCGCCCGGAGTTGTACGAACAGTTTCGCCTCTATTACCGCCAGGATCCCGCCTCCCTCACCGGACTTCAAACCTGAGCCCCTTTCCCTCGTGCCCGGCATGAATACGATCGGCACTCTGGCGGGTACCTCAGCCGATCCCCTTGCGCAACCGGTCGTTAAGGCAACCCGTGGATATGCCGAAGTTATACGTGTATTGAGAGTATAACTCTGGGACGATGCCGCTCGAATTGCAGCTTTTCTGGAAAGGCGGCCTTCGAGGGCGTTGAAGTCTGTCTGGTTTTCCGGTGGGGGCTACACACCGGCAAATGGGGAAGTGGACGCTGTGGATCCTATTACCATAGTCGGAATTGGTGGCGGCACCCTCATCATCCTTATCGCCGCGGTGTTGGAGGGCGCGAATCTTATTCACCTGATGAGCCCGACGGCCGCCATGATTATCCTGGGCGGAACGACGGGCGCCACCATGGCGTGCTATTCGCTGGACGAGATGAAGGAAATCGTGGCGAGCACGCGCATGGCGTTCCGCAAACCGCCGTTTGACATGTCGCAGGTCATTGAAACCTTCGTGGAACTGGCGACCCTGGTGCGGCGCGAAGGCCTGCTGATGCTTGAAAACTACCCGGTGAAGATCGACAGCCCGCTCCTGAAGCGCGGCCTGCAACTGATGGTCGACGGCACGGACCCGAACATGCTGAAGGATATGCTGGCGACCCAGATCGCGGTGCAGGAGAACCAGGCCAAGACCCAGGCGAGCATCTGGCAGACGGCGGGCGGCTTTGCCCCGACGATGGGCATCATCGGCACGGTGATCGGCCTCGTACACGTGCTTGGCAATCTTTCCGAGCCCGCCGGCCTTGGCGAGGCCATTTCGGTGGCGTTCCTGGCGACCCTGTACGGCATCGGCACGGCGTACCTGGTCTTCCTGCCGCTGGGCAAGAAGATGACGTTCGTGGCGAAGCAGAACGTGCAGCTCGCGGAACTGGTCGTGGAAGGCATCACCTCGATTCAAACCGGCGAAAATCCCCGCGTCATCGAAGAAAAACTCTATTCGTACCTCGACGAGAATACGGCGAGAATGTTGCGCGCCAAGCGGGCCGCCGCCAAGGATAAGAAGTAGCTTCCGCCTGACCGGAGTGTCGTACACTGAGCCATAAGAAGAAAAAGCACGAAGAGGAGCACGAGAACGAAGAGCGATGGCTCCTCACGTACGCCGACCTGATTACGCTGCTGATGGCGTTCTTCATGGTCATGTACGCGATGTCGCAGCTCGATGCGAAGAAATTCGATGCCCTGGCCGGCTCGCTGACCAGCGCGTTCTCGAATCCCGCCGGCAGCATCATCCGGCTCGTGCCCGGCAGCAACGGCAAGATTACCGTCGTCCCCCGCAGCCAGAAGGGCGGCACCAGCGACGAGGAGACCGGCCGTTCGCGCCATAAAGAAATCGAAAAGATGAAGGGCCAGTTCCTCCAACTTATCAAGGAGGGCGGCCTGGAAGCCTCCGTGACGGTGGAAAGCAATCCGGAAGGCGACCGCCTGATCGTCCGGCTGTCGGATTCGCTGCTGTTTCCGGCGGGCAGCGCCGACCTCTCCGACCAGGCCAAGGCGCTCATGAAGCAGGTGGCGGGCATCCTTGTCCAGGCGGGCAAGCCGGTGCGCATCGAAGGGCACACGGACAACGTGCCCATCCGCAGCGGCCGCTACGAATCCAACTGGCCTCTTTCGACCGCCCGCGCCACCAACGTGCTCGTCTATCTCATCGAGAACTACGGCATGCCGCCCGAAAAGCTCTCCGCGGGCGGATACGGGGAGTACCGTCCCATCGCCTCGAACGACACGCCGGAAGGCCGCGCCCAAAACCGCCGCGTCGAATTCGTTATCCTCAACGAAGAGGCCTGAACGCCTCACACCACAGCATGCGGATTCAATCCTGATCCGGCCTAGCATCCAACATTCCCTTTTCGCTCCCCGCGATTTCTCTGCTATTCTGGGCGTGAAACCACATGTCGGACACTTACGGCGGAGGAATGCGAAGTGAACGTGCGCAGACTGACGGTGTCTCTCTTGTTGTTGGCGGCGAGTTGCCTTCCGGCGGCGGCCATGGAAATCGAATGGGTGGGGATGACCGGGCGCTGGCCGGTCGAGACGGCTCCACTGCTCACCGATCTCGACGGCGACGGCGCGCGGGAACTCGTGGCGGTCAACAACGGCGGGCAGGTGCTGCTGTGGAAGCCGGACGGCGCGCCGATCGGCTCGGGCCCGGATGGAATGGCCGCGACGCTCCCGGAGGGAAAGTGGAGCAGCAGTCCCGTGCGCGTGGACACGGCGCAGGGTCCGCTTGTGCTCGTCTGCGGCGGGGATAAGCTGGTACTGGCGTTGGGGCCGGACCTGAAGGAGCGCTGGCGGTTCACGCTGCCGGGCGAGACGGTGTACGGGCGCGCGGTTCCGGCGGTGCTGGCGAACAACGGCGACCCGCGCATCGGTTACCTCGATCAGGGCGGCAGCTTCACCGTGCTGAAGGCCGACGGTACCGTGGCGTGGTCGAAGAAATCCGATGAACCGAAGGGCGGCATATCGCCGGTGACGTTCCGCGGCGCGGACGGGGCCGAAGCGTTTCTCGTGCCGCTGGGGACGAAGCTCGTGTGCCTGTCGGCGAACGGGGACGAGCGTTGGACCGCGCCGGTGCTCGGCCCCAACGGTAAGCCGGTGTTCGCGAAGTCGGTCCCGGCGGTGTCGCCCGACGAGCAGATTGTTTGCCTGGGCGACAAGGGCGTCGTGGCGTCGTTTGGCCTCGACGGTTCGCCCCGCTGGACGCTGGGCGTGAACGAGGAGTTGGATTATTCGCTGGCCGTGTATCCGCGGGCCGACGGCAAACCGCTGTTCGTGTTCACGGGGCTGTGGGGCAACCTGTTCGCGGTGGATGCCGATGGAAAGCTCCTGTGGAAACACCTGTTCCGTTCAAAGAACCGCGGCGTGCCGCTTGTGCTGGATGTGACCGGCGACGGGCAGGCGGAGATCGTGCAGGGGCTGTATTCGCAGCACGTGCGCGCGTTCGATGCCGAGGGACGGCTCGTCGATGACCTGCGTCTGAACGGACTGGTGACGCCCACCCTCACGCCGCTGCCGGGCGCCGACGGCCGGACCGATTTCCTGGTGATGACGACGGCGTTGCTGGCCTACCGGATCGGCGCGGGACCGGCGAAGTCGCCCTATGCGCCCGCCGCGCCGGGAAAGGTGGCCGCTTCGTGGCGATGGACCGCGCCGGACGAAAATCAGAACCTGCGCGTCGAGAATCCGACGGGCGCGCTCGTTTCCGCACGCGTGACGCTCGACAACAAGGACGGATCGCGCACGTTACTCGATTCGCTGACGACGCAATCGTTGTTCGCGATCGAACTGCCGAAGGCCGCGGTCGACAAGGCGGTGCGTATGCGCGCCGAGGTGTGCGATTCGCAGGGCAATGTGCTCGTGCACGCCGCGGACCGCTCCGTGCTGAGCAACTACGCGTTTCCAGCGGTGACGCTTCCCGCGGCGTGGGCGACGGAACCGTGCGGTGCGTTTTCGGAAGCGCGAACCGCGCCGGTGTATGGCGACCCGTTCGCGAGTCTGAGCGTGGACAACCTGTACGTGGGCGAGGCCGACCAGACCGCGTTCGTGGTGGCCGCGGGGGCTCCGCTGAACGTGCGGATCGAACTCGAACAGCCCAAGAACGGCGAGACGCCATTCGCGGGTTCGATTCGATTCCACCGGGTCGTGCCCGTGGGCACGTGGGACAGCTACAACGAGCGCCGCAAGACGAGCACCGACCTGGTTCCGGATGCGCTCGCGCCGCTGGCGCCGTCGAATACGTTCGCGGTGGCGGGCGACAGTGCCGCGAAGATCTGGGTGGCAGTCGATGCGCGTGGCGCGGCGCCGGGTAAGTACGCCGGTAAGGTAACGCTCACGGGCTTGCCCAGCCGAAAGGTGGGCGAGTTGCCCTTGACGATCGACGTGCTGCCGCTGGCGATGCCGGAACGGTTCCCGCTCGAACTGTGCACGTGGGACTATGTGCCGAATCGCTGGCATCCGGACGACACCGCGCAGGTGCTGGACGACATGCGGCGGCACGGCGTCAACATCTTCCCGCGGTCGGCCGCGCCCGAGGCGTCGGTGGATGCCGGCGGCGCGTTGAAGATGGATTACGCGAAGCTCGACGTGGAACTCGACCGTCTCGAGGGTCGCGGCACGGTGCTGTTCCAAATCACGCATCCGGCCATCACGTTCGCGACGCCGCCCGAAGACGCGGCGAAACGGGCGTTCGAGATCAAGTATCTGCGCGCGTTCGTCGAGCATCTGAATTCGCGCGGGATCGGATATGAAGACTTCGCGTTTTACCCCGTGGACGAGCCGGGCCTCGACTACGGAGTCCAGACTGTGGAACTGCTGATCGATGCCGCGGGCCTGTTCCAGGAGGCGGATCCGGCGATTCGGGTCTACACCGACCCGGTGCCCTCGCTGTCGCGCGAGAACTTCGAGCGAATAGCGCCGCTTATCGACGTGTGGTGTCCGAACATGCGCCAGGTCACGGGCCTGCTCGCCGGGGACGAGCGCATCCGCAAGATCATGGATTCGGGCGCGCCGGTCTGGTCGTACGAATGCGTGGGGCTGGTGAAATCGCTGTCGCCGCTGCGCTACAACCGCGCCAACCCCTGGCGCGCGTGGTATTTCGGGCTCGACGGCATCGGCTACTGGACCCACAGCCAGAACACCAGGGACATGTGGTATCCCAGCGACGACGAATACGCGCTGGTGTATCCGGGCGAACTGCCGGTGCCGAGCGTGCGCTGGGAATCCGTGCGCGACGGCATGGAAGACATCGCGGCGCTGGCGCTGCTCGAGCAGGCGATCGCGAAAGGCGGCCCGGCGGATGCGCTGGCGCGTGCGCAAGACGTGTTGCGCATCGCGAAAAACGACGTGATGGAAATGTCGGATGCCGCGTATGTCGAGAGCCGCGACTACCTCGCGCAGGGCGATCGCCGGATCTGGCACACGCCCGCGGATATCGAGGCGTTCCGCCGCATCCGCGCGGCCGTGGCCGAAGCGACGTTAGCGTTGCAGTCCGCAAAGTAGAGCGTGAACCGTGTGGTCTGAAAAAGTGGACGAAACGGAAAAGAAATCATACCTCCCATTCTTCCGTTAGCCCCGCCCCGGTGAAACCCTTTCCCAGGGGCGGAGGGAGGAAGACACCCAGGAAGAGCATGCCGCCGGGGCACGAGAAATGCCTCTCCAGTGCGCTGAGAATAGTCTTCAAGTGCCGCGTTTCCGCTTATCCGGTCGCCGCTGTGACCTGCGCCAGGGCGTCCAGCAGTTGCTCGACGCTGACGGGCTTGACCAGATGCACGGTAAAACCGGCTTCGTGGCTTTCGCGCAGGTTGTGCTCGTGTCCGTAGCCGCTCAATGCGATGGCGGGCCAAGTCTTTCCCCCGGCGCGCAAGCGGCGCATGAGCTCGTGGCCGCTGCCGTCCGGCAAGCCCAGATCGCTCACCAGCACGTCGAACGCCCCGTGGGCCGCCGTTTCGAGGGCCGAGGCCACGTCGGTTGCCGTATGCACGCGGTGCCCCTCCATTTCAAGCAGTTCGCGCATCATCGCCGCCGTATCGCCGTGGTCTTCCACATAGAGGATTCGCAGGGATTGAGGCGAAGACTCGGTCTCTTGCGCGGAATCGGGCACGGTTTCGGTGGCTGGAAATGCCAAGGCCGGCAACAGCGGCAGCCGTATGCGGAAGCTTGCTCCCTTGCCCTCGCCTTCGCTGTGCGCCTCGACGGTCCCTCCGTGCTGCTCCACCAACGATTTGCTGATCACCAACCCCAAGCCGAGGCCGCCGAACCGGCGGGTGGTATCCGGCCCGCCCTGGTGGAAGGCGTGAAACAGATGCGAGAGCATTTCCGGCGCGATGCCGCAGCCGCTGTCGTTGATCTCGACGATGACCTGCTCGGGGCCGTTGCGCCGGCACCGGATGCCTACGCAGCCTCCGGCAGGCGTAAACTTCACCGCGTTCTTCAAATGAATGCAGAGCACTTGGCGGAGGCGAGAGGGATCGGCCTCCAGGAGGTACGGGGCATCCGGGGCGTCCACCCCGAATTCCAGTTGCCGTTCTTTGATGTCCGCACCGCAGGTTTCCACTGCGGAGGCAATGACTTCGGCCAAATCGACGGACTGCAAGTCCAGCCTGACCTTGCCCTGGGTGATGCGCGTGAGATCGAGCAGGTCGTCGATGAGCCGGGCTTCGGTCTCGACGTTGCGCCGGATCATCCGCAGCGCGTCCTGGACGGCGGGGCTCAGGCTCGCGTCCCGTTGAAGCATCGAGACCGCCGCCAGCACGGGCGTCAAGGGGGTGCGCAACTCGTGGCTTACCACCGCCAGGAACTGGTCCTTAGCCGCGTTGGAAATTTCGGCGACCGCCTGGGCCTGACGGCGCTCTTCCCCGATTTCCTGCTGGCGCACGGCGGAAAGCAGCAATTCCTCGTTCAGCGTGACCAGCCGTTCGCGCAAGCGCACCGCCTCCGTGGCATCCGACAGGTGAACCATGACACCGATGGGTTGTTGCCCCGCGTTGATGATGGCCCACACCCCGTAGGCCCAGTGACCGGCATGAAGGACAGAGGTCTTCTCTTCGGTGCCGGATTCGGCCCCGCCCGTGCGCGCCACGCGGTCGAGGTGCTCGAGGTAGTCACCTGCCTCGGGCACGGCCTCGTCAAAGGGAGAACCGAGCAGGTCTTCGCATCTCTTCCCGACCAACCGGCAGAAGGCGGGGTTGGCGTACCGCACGACGTGGTCAAGTCCGCCCACGGCGGCCATGGGCAACGGCGATTGCTCGATCAGGGCGCGGCACAGGTGATCGATATCGGGGGCGTCCCGCACTTGTTTGCTGTCCATGGGCGGACGATTCCTCTCTGTCCGGGATAGGGAGGACTACGGCTTCAGTCGGAGCAATCCAATAGCTTCGGAATCCCCGTGATAAGGCCCTGGTACTGTTCGAGGCGCTCACCAAGCACGAGGCCTTGCGAGGTGATCTCGTATTCGCGAATGTCTTTGCTGTGATTGCCGCCGCGCATTTTGATTATGCTCAGGATCTTGCACAGGCGTCCGGCAATTTCCACGTAGCGCAACCGGATGATGTCGTCGGTGAGAAACGAAATTGAGTGTGTGCTGAAATGGAACCTGGTGAAAGACTCTTCCAACTCGATCGTGCTTAGAATAGTAACACCGACCCCTGTTAACGCGCCAATCATGCGGTACAGCGACTCGCGAAAGTCCGCCCGAAAGCAGGGAGCCAACGCCATCTCGAAGCCCGCCAGGGAGTCTATCACGACGCGCTTGGCGCCGATTTCCTGAACGGTCTTCAGGATCTCCTGCATGGTCTCGTCCACCGAGAGATCGAGGGGACGCAGGTAGAGAATCCGGAGATTGCCCATTTGCTGCGGCGATTCCAGGTCCAGGCCGAAGGTATTGGCCCTGCCGGCATATTCGTGAGGACTTTCTTCGAATACCGCCACGATCCCCGGCTCGCCCTGCCGGAGTCCCTCGGCGATGAACTGTGTGGCCAGGATCGACTTGCCCGTTCCCGAAGATCCCCCAATCAGAATACTGTCACCCTCCGGAATGCCGCCGCCCATCATCTCGTCCAACGCGGGAACGCCTATGGACAGCCGCCGGCCGCCCTGCGACTTTCGCTTCCGGCCCGTGAGGCCCATGGTACGCGCAAACGCCTGAAGTCCCGCGTCGTCGATTCGAAAGGTGTGGAGTCCGGGCACCGACGCCTGCCCGCGCAGTTTCATGATTTGCAGCTTGCGCACGATCGAGTTGCGCTCGACGCTCTGGTAAAGCCAGATGAGCCCGTCGGCGACCGTGAAGATCGGGTTGTCGCGCATTTCGCCCTCGCCGTACTCGCCAATGAGAAATGTCGTGGCCTGCCAACTGGTCAGGTGCAGGGCCAGGCGCTGCACGAAGCCTTGAAGCTCCATCTCGTTCGCGACGGCGGGCACCTTGCGTAACACGGTGCGAAAGGAATCCACAACCACGATGGCGGGACGGGTCGCCTCGACTTCTCTGGCAATCTCGTCCATGACGGCGCTGAGATCTTTGTCCAGCACGACCTGGCTGAGGTTGATAAACCGGATCGCGGTGTTCAGCTTTTCGGCATCGAAAAACCGGTATTGCTGCTGGTAGCGCAGCATTTTCACGGCGGGTTCGCCGAGGACGGTAAAGTAAAGCACGGGCTTCTCGGGGGTGGCGTTGGCGAAGATGATCTGATGCGCCAGCGTGGTCTTGCCGGTCCCGGGCGACCCCGCAATGATGTTGAAGGAATACTCTGGAAGGCCCCCGCCAAGGATCTCGTCCATTCCTGGAACGCCCGTGGGCAGCTTCTTGATGACCACTTTGTCCCGCTCGTTCATCTTTCCGTCTCCGATTCCACATCGACGCCGTTGAACGGCGCATCCGGCCATACGTCTCGCACCAGCTTAACGGTCAACGGTTGCCCGATGAAGGTGGCGAGCAGGCTGAGCAAATGGGTCACCAGCGCCTCCCCTGCCCCCGTGGGGCCATCGGCACCGTTTGGTAACTTGACAGCGGTTAACCCCTCCAACGCGCCGTCCGGCTTGACCCGCACCGTGCCGAGCCAAGAAGCTTCCGCTTGGGCCAGGGCCAGGGCACGGGATAAAAGGGTGGCATAACCGGTTCTGCCCATGAGGGCGGATAGGAGGCAATTGAATTGGTCGCAGACACACACGGCCGCATGGCACCCCTGCGCCGGAGAATTGCCCGCGGCGGCTTCCCGGTTCAAGAGCCACCGGGCCAGGCTTCGCATCTCTGGGCTGACCACACTCATGAGTAACAGCTTAACACACGGCACGGGGGGGGGCGTTAGGACGATGATTCCAGTACAGTTTCGAGGGCAGTCAGCGGCGGCATAGGGAAAACGGGAGCATAACCAATTCCCAGCAGCAAGCAAAACAGGGTAGCGTCTCCTGTATTCCCTTGTATTCTCCCATTTTCACCCCCCTCTTGGGTGGCACCTTCAAGCCGCGTGACGAAGTCGCGTGGCTTGTGGGTGTCTTCCTCCCTCTCCCTCTGGGAGAGGGCGGGGTGAGGGCTTCCGCTCAACGCTTCACCCGAAAAGGGTGCCTTCATGTAACCCCGAATTCCGATTCGGGGTCTTTGCCTTTTCTTCGAAGCGCTACGCATGAACCTAGAAAACCCGAATGGGAATTCGGGGTTACATGAACTCGCTCTTCGCAATGCGCCAGTGGGATGATCCCTCACCCCGCCCTCTCCCAGAGGGAGAGGGAGGAAGACAACCACAAGCCACGCGTCGGGCCCGGAGACGCTAGCCAGATGAGATCTTATCGCGACGTTTGCACGAGTTCTTCCTTGTCCGCATTACATGAAGACCAGCGAATACACATCGGCTTCGCGCATGACAAACAGAAGGACGATCGGCTTGCCGGCGAGGGCGTC
>JAVEWL010000746.1:0-3081 GCA_034004565.1 FCB group bacterium
AGGCGACTAAGGCAGCATTAGCGGCTGCACTTTCGGCGTCCCTTGCCGCTTCGGCGGCACGGACGACGGTGGCGGCGGCACTTGCTGCTGCCGTGGTGGGGCCGGAACTGGCGGCGGCACCGGCGGCGCCAGCGGCGACGGAGGCAGCCTTGTTGGCTGCAGGGGTGGATTCTACTGATCCTGAAACGAGTAGTGCCGATAGAGTGATGGCGATATCAACATCCTGGATTCTTTGCGCAGCTGCCCTTACCCCTTCACTGCGAAAGGCAACGGGGTGGATGAGCGGCTGGACGCGCATGGCGCAACGGATAGCCAAGGCCACCGTCGCCCACAGGGGGAGCGATCGAATCTCCTCGACGGAGAGAGCGGCTACTTCTTTCTCGCTCTCAGACGACTGCTGCGCCGACATTGACATTGTCCGCAATCCCTCCCGTGTGCCGCCCTTTAGATGCCGCCCCTGCGCGTTATCGGTGCGGTAGCCTCTTCGTGTCGAGTGCCATGGCCAAGCGGGACTTGTGGTTGGTGTAGCTCCCCTTTGTAAGGGGAGTCTTTGGACTAATCCAAGAACTCCCCTTACAAAGGGGAGCTACACCAACCTCGCTCACCCACAATCTTCGCTTGTATGGGGCTCATCCAACCGATCAAGGATCGGCGGTGCAATAGTATACATTAATGGGCCCAGTCTTTGAGAGAAGTGCATAAATAGGTTCAGTCGGCTTAAGAGTCCGGAGCCCCAAGCCCACTGCTACCCGAAGTTGGGTTGGCGCTTCTCCAGGAAAGCTTGCACCCCCTCCCTATGCTCGGCGCCGGTCATGGTTACGGCTTGCATGGCGGCTTCGACTTCGAGGGTGTCGTGGAGGCTGGCGGTGGCGGCGAGGCGCAGGCCCCGCTTGATGAGGGCGACGGCGCGTGCGGGGGCGGCGGCGTAGCGGGCGACGAGGGCTTCGGTTTCGGGGATGAGTTGGTCGTGTGGGACGACCTTGTTGACGAGGCCGAGGCGCAGGGCTTCGTGGGCGTCGAAGGTGTCGCCGAGGGTGAGGAGTTCGAAGGCTTTCGCGTAGCCGACGAGGCGGGGGAGGAGGTAGGTCGAGCCCGCGTCGGAGGTGAGGCCGCGATGGACGAAGGCCTCGCAGAATTTGGCCTGGTCGGAAGCGATGCGCAGGTCGCACACGAGGGCGAGGTTGCAGCCGGCGCCCATGGCGGGCCCGTTCACGGCGGCGATGACGGGCTTTTCGATTTCGTGGATGGCCTCGATCATCTTGTGGAACTCGCGGACCTGCTCGCGGATGCGCGTGGCGTCGGGCCGGTCGCTTTGCAGGGCTTTGGCCATTTCTTTCACGTCGCCGCCGGCGCAGAATGACGTGCCGCGTCCGGTGATCACGACGGCGCGGACGTCTTCGTCCGCGGCGGCCGTGTTGAGGGCTTCAATGGTTTCGGTGGTGGTGACGCCGAGACGGATGGCGTTGCGGACGTCGGGACGGTTGAGTTCTATCCACAGGGCGCGGTTACGTTTGGTAACGACGATGTCGGTAGGCATGGTGGGGAATCCTCCAGACGGCGTGTGCCGGTGTGGTGCATGCTAACGGAGGGTGCCGGGCGGAGTCAATGAGCGATGTCGCTGTGGCACGTCCTGCCGAGCCGGAATTAGGCTATACTTATTGAAGATGCATGGCCCGGAACACTCGAACCGAGGCGGTTGTTTCTTCTAGTGCTCACTGCAGACGCCTTGACGATCGCCTCAGACGGCACGTGCCGTGTGGAGAACCAAGCAACACCATGGAACAGCCGCAACTCGATACGCCTTCCTCATCATCCAAGGCCGAGGAAAACACATTGGGCGATTTGATCCCGGTGGAATGGGTTCGAAAGCCGCTCTGGATCCGGCTGCTGCTGGGCACGATTGGCGTGGTGCTGGTGGCCGTTGGAATGATCGGCTGGCTGATGCCCGTTATTCCGGGGTTTGTCCTTGTTCCGTTCGGGCTGATTCTGATTGCCGCCATGAGCCGTTGGTGCGCGAGGCGCATCAACCGCCTGGACCGCCGCCTTCCCGAGCGCACGCGAAAGTTCATTCATCACCCGGTCCATTGGGTGGAAGCCCGCCTCCCCGGCGACTGGAAGCGTAAGGAGCGCCGCCCTCTGCGTCAGAAGCGCGCGGAGCGGCTCGCACGAAAACTTGCGCGGAAGTCCGCACCGTAGACCGGATCAGGGTTGAATCCGCAGCTTAAGGACGCACATTCGACTGCTCCGTTCCTGGGGCGTGTTAGTAGCTGCTGTGCGCGGGAAGGTACAGGCGGTTGATGTAGCAGGGAGTGCGCGAAGGGGAATGCCACCGGATGGCGCACTCCATGATGTTCTGTGCGACATTGCGTCCGTCGTGGGCGGGAACGCGCCCGTGGTGGTCTATCACGATAAACCCGAGACGGCGGTACGCGGCAATCGCTCGAGCGTTATCCGCGTTCACGGCCAGCAGCATGCGATCAATGGCATCCGTTTCGTGGATGCGCGTCATCAAGAGGCGTAGTGCCTTCGTGCCGATGCCCTTGCCGATGCATTCGGGGGCCAACACGATTAGCGAGAGCCAGATCATCCTTCGGTAGTTATCGAGGTGCTCGAGCTGCAGGAATCCGACTTCCTTATCCCGATGCACGATCAGCAGCACGATTCCCCGAGGGTCTTTGATCCACTCGGTTATACGACGCCGGCCGTGCACGGGCGAGGCGGGACGCCAATGAATGTGCCGCTGCGCTTCGTCAGAACGCAGCCAGGAGATCATACGGTCCGCGTCGGCGGATTGCGCCAGACGGAAAGAGACTTCATCGCCGGATTGGCCTTTGCAGAGGAAACGTCGCATACGGCTTGGATGGTACGACATCACGTGCCACCTCCGTTGGCGGAGATTCACCTACCCTCGCTTGCAGAACGCGCCCAACGTTCCAAGTCTCCGCAGTTGCCCATTGAAACACGGGGTGAGTGGGATTTTATGCCGGACCTGCGACGGAAGTTCGATATGCGGAAACTGCGGGTTTGTAGAGGGATTTGGGCAGCCCTGAAGTGCTAAAACGCTTGGGAGGGATGGCGCGA
>JAVEWL010000747.1:0-3076 GCA_034004565.1 FCB group bacterium
GAATCAACTGATCCTTTGCGTTGCGGTGCTCGCCCTTAAGCTCTGAGGTTACCTGAACGACATAGGCAACGAAGTCAAGGCTTGCCTGATAGACATCCAGTCTCTCGTGATCAAACACAGGATGCGGCATACAGCCCCCTCAATTGACCAAGCTTACATTCCCAACGCCTGTTCTTTCTTTCAGTGCTCGTAATCATACTCCTACTCGTAATCAAATTAAGAAACCGCCGATTACGAGTACGATTACGTGAACGATTACAATTGAAAACAGCGATTACGAGTACGACTACGAGCACGAGCACGAACATGCGTGCTCCAAAACGGCAAAGGAGCGGACACAGTCCGCCCCCCTGCTTCTTACCGCAAAAATGTAGTGTTCGAGCCTACTCGGCCGCCGCCGTCGCAGCCGCCGCAGCCGCCGCTTCCTTCTTCGACGTGCGGCGCTTCGCCTTCACGCGGGCCGCCTTGCCCGACAGGCCGCGCACGTAGTACAGCTTCGCGCGGCGCACGTCGCCTTCGCGAATGACCTGCACGCTTTCCACGCGCGGCGAATGCAGCGGGAACGCGCGTTCCACGCCCACGCCGAACGCCACGCGGCGTACCGTAAACGTGGCCGTCGGGTGTTCGGCGCGATTGCGGCCGATCACGACGCCTTCGTATACCTGCACGCGCTCTTTTTCGCCCTCAACGATGCGGAAGTGAACGCGGACCGTGTCGCCGACGTTGAACTTCGGGATGTTGTTCTCGGGCTTTCGCTGTCTGAGATTGACGTCTTCCAAGAGGTTCACTGTTCCATCTCCCTGTCCGGTCCAGCCGATTCGGCTTCTTCGCGTTCGATTTCCGCGATCAATTTCCGGTCTTCTAAACTCATATCCGTCAGCAAGTCGGGCCGCCGCGCACGCGTCGTCCGAAGCGCTTCTTTCCGTCGCCACCGCGCGATCGCCGCGTGGTTGCCTTCACGCAGTACCGCCGGCACATCCTCGCCGCGGAACTCCACGGGCCGCGTATACTGCGGATACCCGAGGATGCCGCTAAAAAACGAATCGGTTGCCACCGACTCCCAATCGCCCACGACGCCCGGAAGCATCCGGCTCATCGCCTCGATCAACACCAGCGCGGGCAGCTCGCCGCCGCTCAGCACGTAATCCCCTATCGAGATCTCCTCCGTGCACAGCATCCGGCTCACCCGTTCGTCCACGCCCTCGTACCGCGCGCAGATCAGCACCAGATCCTCGCAGGCCGCCAGCTCGCGCACTTTCGCCTGGTCCAGACGCCGCCCTCGAGGCGACATCAGCACCACGCGCGTAAGCGAGTTCCGGCCGCGCAGGCTCTCCAACGCCGCGAACAGGGGCTCGCACTTCATCACCATCCCCGCGCCGCCGCCGCAAGGCGTGTCGTCCACGGTTCGATGACGATCCGTCGCGAAATCCCGAATCTGCGTCAAGCCCACCTCGAGGATGCCCTCGCGGATGGCCTTGCCCAGAAGGCTCGCCTGCAGGGGTTGCTCGAACAACTCCGGGAACAGCGTCAATACGTCAATCCGCATTTTCCACGCTGTACGGGGCGATATCGTTTACCACGATCCGCTCCCGCTCCCAGTCGAGGTCCGCGACCACCTCTTCGATCGCCGGCACCAGCACTTCTCGCCCGTCGTCCCGTTCAATTTCCAGGACCGGGTGCGCGGGCGTCTCGATGACGTCCACCAGTATGCCGATGCGCGCGCCGTCGGGGCCGATGATCTCAAACCCCACGGCATCGAGGAAGGTCAACTCCTCCTGCGCCGGTTCATTCAACTCTTCAGGCCTCAGCACCACCAGGGCGCCCTTCATGCCCGCCACCGTTTCCCGAAGGACACCGGGGACCAGGGTCACCACCAGCGCGCTCTTGGCCGTTTTCACCTTCGCCACGCGGCACCGGATTTCCTTGCCACCGCGCGGAATCAGCCGAAGCCATTCCAACGCCGACAAGGCCCGCTTGTAGCCGCGTTCCGCGTCAATCCGCAATTCGCGCCGCGCCGGGTTCACCGATGCCACAGATCCGATCTCGACTCGCTCTTGTTCCGAATCCACGGTACCGGCGCTCCCTCGGCCACGCTTACTCGACGATGGAGAGCATCGCCTTTACGTCCGTCTTCGACGCCGCCGAGCTCAGCAAGGTCCGGATCGCCTTGGCCGTCTTGCCGGCCTTGCCGATGACCTTGCCCATGTCGTCGCGATGCACGCGCAATTCCAACGACTGGCCCGCCTCACCCTCGATCACGCGCACCTGCACGTCCTCGGGATGATCCACCAGCTTCGTCGCGATCAGTTCAACAAGCTCTTTCACGTTAGCCTTCCGATTCGGTCTTCGACGCCTTCTGCGCGGCGAATTCCTTCATCAGCCCCTGCTTCGAGAGCAGGTTCCGCGCCGTGTCCGACGGTTGCGCGCCCGTGCTCAGCCACTTCAGCGTCTTCTCGCGGTCGATTTCCACCTTCGGCTCCGGACGCGCGCAAGGCTGATACACGCCCAACTCGTCCAGAACGGCGCCGTTCGCGCGAGCGCGCGAATCCGTCACAACGACGCGGTAGTAGGGCGAGTGCGTGCGACCGCCTCGCTTCAGTCGGATAACTGTCGGCATAGACTCCTCTCCTGCACTGGACCCGGCGCGACCCGCACATCGGTTCGCCGCCGGCTTGGCAACTGGGTTACATACCCACTCTCGGACCGCGCCCCTTGGGACCACGGCCTTTCATCTTCATCATGTTCTTTATCATCAACTTCGTCTGCTCAAAATCCTTCAGCAGACGATTGACGTCCTGCACCGTCGTCCCGCTGCCGTCCGCAATGCGACGGCGGCGGCTGCCGTTGATGAGCTTCGGGTTCGACCGCTCATACGGCGTCATCGAATAAATGATGGCCTCCGTGTACTTCAACTCGTCCTCGTTGAAGTCCATGCCCTTGTCCATCATCTTGCTCATGCCCGGGATCTTCTTCATTAAATCGCCGAGCGAGCCCATCTTCTTCACCAGCTGCATCTGCTGCAAGAAATCGTTCAAATCCAGCGAAGCCTTGCGCGCCTTCTCCTGGTACTTCACCG
>JAVEWL010000748.1:0-3076 GCA_034004565.1 FCB group bacterium
GCCGGACCTTGTCACCGCGCTCGGTAAGGCGCGTGAAAT
This sequence comes from FCB group bacterium, assembly GCA_034004565.1. Classification (GTDB taxonomy): domain Bacteria; phylum Hydrogenedentota; class Hydrogenedentia; order Hydrogenedentales; family SLHB01; genus JAVEWL01. The sequence goes on from JAVEWL010000748.1 coordinate 40, forward strand.
TCGCCATGGCGTGGTACACGGGGCGCACCTTCCAGGCATCGTCCTTGAACTCCCAAAGGGCGTATTCCATGAAGCATCCCGGATAGTACATCTCGTGTATGGACCAGATAGTGAACCCGGCGACACCAAGGTTCAAACCTTCAATGCAGAACGCGGCGGTCCAGACGGCGTAGGGATAAGTCATCATGATGGGATTCTCGACCGTGCCCGAGCGCTGATCCTGGAAGCCGAATTCTTCGATGATGAATGGCTTGCGCGGCGCCTTTTCCGCCAGGAGTTCGAGGCGTTCCTTAAAGAAGAACGGAGCAAGGATACGGTCGGGATACTGCGTGTAGCGGTGTGACGCGAAGAGGTCGGCGGTGGCGTAATAGTCATCGTCCTTGACGCAGGACCTGAACCAGTCGAACCCGGAGGTGTCGTCGCTGCCGACGATCTTAACATCAAGCCCGCGCTCGACGAATTCCTCCTTGACCTTCCTGTGAACTTCTTTGAACGTGTCGAAGGATTGGCCGGGAACGGTCCAGCGTCCGTTGGGCTCGTTCGTCAAGGTCCAGTACTTGATGCAGGTGTAGCCGCGTTCGCGAATCAGGTACTCGAACAGCCTGCCGATCCCCGCGGCCGCCTTGGCGGGGTCGGCATAGGGCAGATCAAGACCCCACTCCACGCCAGTGATGTTCACTTCCGCGCCAAGCTTCTGATACGTGTCGAGCGTGCGGCAGCGGCTCTCCATGTTGGGGCTGTCGAAGGTGAAATGCGCCCAGTCGCCGCTGGGGCAATAGTCCTTGATCCACACGAACATGCGGATGTGGTCCGGATTCATCCATTCAATTCGGCCTTCGCGAAGGGCATGGTCTTCGGCTGAAACGCCCTTTGCCGCGTTCTCGGGATTATAAAACCAGCCGTCGTCCTCGAAACCGAACCCGATAAGATCGTCGCACACAACGGTGTCGGTGACACTCAGCGTGACGGGACCCGTAAGGGGGGTAACCCGAAGGCTTCCGGCGGTCGAGAGGCGGACGTTGTCGAAGAACGCTTCGCCACGGCCGTTCACGATCAGGCAAATGCGGGCGATGTCCGCCTCGGCGGGGGCTACGCCGCGCACGGTGACTTCCGCCCAGTCGCGGTCGCCGGTTTTCCCGTCGGATTGGGCGTAGGTGAGACGTCCCTGGCCGGATTGATGGAACTCGATGACCGCATACGCCCCGTAGCCGTCTCGGACACTGCGCGACCGAATATCGGCGCGCAGTTCGAGCACATCGCCCGGTTGCACGGCGTATTCCTGCGAGATCAACGGGTACCCGGGCTTGGCGTCGTCGGGCACCGCCATGCGCCCCACCGAACGGCCCTCGATATTCACAGCGCTTGCGAAAAGCGAGGCCTGCCATCCGTCCAGTTGGGCATCAAAGTCCGGATTAACCAACTCGATATCCTGTGCGCCCATCGCGAGCGCCATCAGCAATACACTCAGCAACACGGTTTATCCCCCTGATGGTTGTGAATCGAGCGGCGCGGACGCCAACCGGAGTCCGTCGGGTCCGCGCGTCCAATAGGCAATTGATGTCACGCCGTTGTCGAGCAGGTAACGCCGGGCTTCGTCGACGCCCGCGCCCACGTCCGCGGCGCAATGGCTGTCGTCGCCGAAGCAGAAGTCGAGGCCCATCTCCGCCGCAAGGCGCACAATCCACGGCGCCGGATAGGGCGAACCCAGGCCTTTGCGATAGCCCGCGGTGTTGAGGTCGAGCACGGCGCCGCAGTCTTTCGCGGCCACCAGCGCGGCCTCGGCGGCGCGGCGTATCGGCGGGGTATCGAGCGGGAAATCGCGCGGCGCGTTCTTGCGGATAAGGTCGAGATGTCCGACCACCTCCGGGCGAATGGCGCGTATCATTTCGGTCACCTGCTCGAAATAGCGGAGCGTGAGCGACTCCAGGCTTCCAAACCGGCGCAGCGCACTATCGAAGTCCTCTTTGGGCCCGTCGATGGGAATGTCGTCGACATGGTGAACGGAACCGACCACGTAATCGAACGCATGGCGCCGTCGAAGCTCCAGCATCGGCTCTACGTAGCGGTCGTGGGGCACGACCTCGATCTCGAAGCCGCGCAAAACCTCGAGGCGCCCTTCGTATTCGCGGACCACCGTTTCGGTTTCGCGCGCGTAGGCGTCGAACTCCGCGTGAAGCCGCGCGGGGTCGTAGCCCAGGGCAATTTCCTCCGGGTACAAAAAGCGCATTTCGGCGCGCGGCGCATGCTCGGTCACGCCGAAGGTGTGATAGCCATACGCGACCGCCGCATCGAGGATGTCGCGCAAGGTGCCCTGCGCGTGTTTGCAGAACTCGCCGCTGTGCCCGCCGTGAAGCGATACCTTCCAGGGGACATGCATGTGTCCGGAACCTCCTTTTACCCTAGTCGGCTCATAGCTTACCACAGCGGCCCCTGGCGGTGGCGGCACGACGGGGAAGTGCTGTATACTGGTTGCCGATGACTCACGGTACGCAGCACAGCCGTAGTCTCGAGGTTCCTGTCCAAAGCCGTGAAACGTTCCGGTTAAGCCGCATTCTTCAGGGTGTACCGCGACACACACCCTATCGTTGAACGCAATAGCACCACTGGATTCAACCGGGTTTGAATGTTTCGGCTCTCCGAACTCGTTCACGCCCGGCCACCCAAATCGGTGACCGGCATTTCCCTCTTGAAATGCTCGAGTTAATCACTGGAGAGTCCTTGTGTCCCAGCACGAATTCTTCCTGGTGCGCCGCACTTGCCTGGTCTTGCTTGCGAGTGCATTTCACGCCGTCGCCGCAAACGGGCAATGCGCAACCTGCGACGGCCCGCGGTTTGACGATGCGGAGCGCCTACTGGCCGCTCAAGGCTTTACCGTTGCCGATCACCGGATACTGGTTGCGTGGGACGAGACCGTCGCCACGGAGCCCAAGACGATCGTTCGAGGAGTGCGGATAGCGCCGCGCGCGGGTGCGGTGGCCATGGACCTGTATTTCGACGAGGCGGGGCGAATCCTTCGCGATAGCGAGTTGCGCGCGCT
>JAVEWL010000749.1:0-3073 GCA_034004565.1 FCB group bacterium
CATCATTGGCGGCCTCGACCTTTTTGACGAGTCCTACGAATATCGCGACGGCGCGGACTTTGAAGAGCAGACGACGGGCGCGCAGCTTCGGCTGGGCAAGAGCCTGTCGCCGTACGTGACGGCGCGCGCTTCGCTTCGCTACCGCGACATCGACGTGAGCGACATCCCGTGGTATTCGTCGCCGGAACTCAGACGCGAACGCGGCGGCAGCACGACGATCAGCACGATCTGGGGCATCAACCGGAACACGCTCGACCTTCACTTTGACCCGACCACGGGTTCGCGCCACGACTTGCAGGTCGAAGTGGCCGGCCTGGGCGGCGACAACGACTTCTTCAAAGTGGATCACGACTCGAGCTGGTACTTCTCGCTGACCGGCGACCGGAAGTGGATCCTGTCGTTCCGCACGCGCGAAGGCATCGCGAATGAATACGGCTCCTCGGATTTCGTCCCTATCAGCGATCGCTACTTCGTCGGCGGCACGACGACGGTGCGCGGCTACGACCCGCAGGACATTGGCCCGAAGACGTCCCAGTACATCTGGCCGTGGAGCGACCGGGTGGCCGTGGGCGGTTCGGCGCGATCGGTGCAGAACCTGGAATTGAAGTACAAGCTCACGGACACGTTCCGCCTGTACACGTTCGTGGACGCGGGCGGCGCCTGGCGCGACGTGGACGATTTCGATTTCGGCGACATGAAGTACGGCGCGGGCATCGGCATCGGCGTGGATATTCCGCGCATCGGGCCGATCCGCCTCGATTACGGTTTCCCGTTGAACGCGGACGATGACCAGGGCAATGGGCGTCTGCACTTCACCACGACCACCCGGTTCTAGCCGGTGTTCCGGCCGCGGTGGAAGGCGGCCGGCGGGGTTCGATGGGACCCCTGGAAGTGGGACATTGGCGGCATCACTTCATAACGTGTTGCGATAGGCAACGATGGGCCGAAACGCACTCGGACGAGTTCGCAAGGGCTCCCGGGCAGCCGGTTCGGCCCGCGTGTTTATGGAGTGGATACGCGCGCGGGCACAGGGTGGTTTGGACATTTCGATGCTCGAATGCTATACTCCGGCCTTATTTTGTGCAGGGCCAAGGGTGGAATGCGGATCTGGCGCGTGGGCGCTTTACCTTGCGCGCGGAGAATGTGTAGAGAGAATACCGCGGTTACAGCGGCAGCCGGCGAGGGCCCCGTCTTGTAAGGGCCCGAACCACCAAAGGATATGGAAAATGCGGGTGCGCGCCGAATGGATTGGCAAGCGCACCGCGGAACAAAGGGGATTGGCAGACGTGAAACTGCGCATGCTCACTTCAGTGGTTAAGTTCGCGGTCGCGACGGCAGTGATGACCGGTGTGGTGTTCTCGGCTTCGGCCCAGGCGCCGGCGGCCCCCGCGGCGGGTTCGGGCGGGTACAAGATCGGTGTGGTCGACCGCAAGCAGGTCTTCGACGATTACGGCAAGAAGAAGTCCCAGTGGGACCAGCTCAGCACGGAGAAGACGAAGATTGAGAACGAGCTCAACGCGAGCTTCGACAATCTGAAGAAGGAAAAGGACACCTTCGATTCCAACAAGGCCTCCCTGTCCGAGGAGCAGCGTTCGGCCCAGGAAACGGCCCTGAGCAAGAAACTGGCCGACCTTCGTTTCTCGGCCCAAGCCCGTCAGAAGGAACTGGACGAGAAGGGCGAACGTATCATCAAGGAGCTTCGCCAGGAAATCGACGCCGCGGTCAAGGCCATCGGCGCGGCGGGCAACTACCATCTTATCCTTGAAGCCGACACGGCCTTTTCGAGCGTGATCTACTTTGAAGAGTCGATGAATATCACGCCGCAGGTCATTCAGTACGTGAACGAGCACAGCGGGAGTGCCGCCGCCGCGGCGCCGGCTGCTGAGAAGAAGCCCGATACCAAGAACAAGAGATAGGCAAGGCTGCAGGCCCTCACAAGGGCGTGCGGATGGCCCACATATCATGCAAATGACGGTCGGCGAGATAGCGGAGCGCCTGGGCGGCAACGTCGTAGGCGACAGGTCTATCGCGATCACCGGCGTTAACGGTATCAAGGAAGCGGGGTCGGGTGATGTGGCCTACATCGCCGACCCCCGCTACTTGTCTTTGCTCTCCCAGACCCGCGCTTCGGCGGTCATCGTGCCGCCGGGTGTTTCGGGTTCCACGTGCGCTCTGATTCAAGTGCCCAATCCATACCTGAGCTTCTACCGCCTGGTAGAGGAGTTCCGCCCGTCGTATGCGCACCCGGTTTCGGGGGTTCATCCTACGGCGGTGGTGGAGGAGGGGGCGTGCCTGGGCAGGAATGTTGCCTTGGGCGCGCATGTTTTTGTCGCCAGCAGCGCATCCCTCGGCGACCACGTGGTGCTTTATCCGGGCGTACACATCGGGAGCAATTGCGCGGTGGGCGAGCGCACGGTCATGTATCCCAACGTGGTGTTGCGCGAGGGCGTGCGGGTTGGCGCCCGGTGCATTCTTCATCCGGGGGTGGTGCTGGGAAGCGACGGCTTCGGCTTTGTGGCCTACCAGGGCCGTCAGCACAAGGTGCCGCAGTTGGGCAGTGTGACCATTGGCGACGACGTGGAAATCGGGGCCAACTCGTGTGTGGACCGGGCCACGTTCGGCACCACCACGATTGGCAGCGGTTCGAAATTGGACAATCTGGTTCAGATTGGGCACAATGCCCAGATCGGCGAACACTGCGTTTTTTCCGGTCAATCCGGGATCGCGGGCAGCGCGATCCTTGGAAATCATGTTACAATTGCGGCAAAGGTCGGGGTAGCCGGTCATTTAACGGTCGGTGACGGTGTTACGGTCGCCGGATTTTCCGGTGTGACGAAATCGATTCCTCCCGGACGAGTGGTATCGGGCTTTCCGGCCCAGGACCACGACGTCGAGAAACGCATCCGCGCGGGCATGCGGTTCCTTCCGGCGGCGCTCAAGCGCATACAGGACTTGGAACAGCGAATCGCACGGTTGGAAGGCAGAGAGCATGGAGCGACAGAAGACGATAGCGAGTGAGGCCTCGTTTTCAGGCATAGGCCTGCACACGGGGAACCTCACCACGATCACCTTT
>JAVEWL010000750.1:0-3061 GCA_034004565.1 FCB group bacterium
GGGAATCCATACCCGTTCCAGGAAGGGGAGCCGCTTGCCGGCCGGTGTCACCCGTTCGCCCGGCAGCAGCAACCCGAAGAGGTTGCCCCAATGGCGGCGCTCAAAGAATGCGCGGGCCGCCGGCTCGGAGACCCGCGCGGGCAAGTGTCGCATGACGACGGCTTTAACCCAGCAGCCGCCGCCGGTTCCGCCAGCCGAACCAGGCAAGGCCGGCGCCAATCGCCAGGAGAACACCCCCGGCAATCATATTGACGACCTGGGCGTGCGGCCGCACGGCGTAGATGGTGCCAATCAGCACCGGAATCGCAATGATGACGATGAACAGCCCCAGGGCAATCTGAGTTTCGGCGTCCCGTTTATGCAACTCCAGCTTGCGGTCCTCTTTCGCCTGAAGGTCATGCGGATCGCTCATGGCGCCGTCCTCTTAGAAGTAGAGGTAGACGAACACATGCGGCAGCATGGACACGACGGTCCAGATGCGCAGGTCCGAATACCAGCGGTTGTTCGGCCGTTCGAGGTGCACGTAGGCCCGGTTCAGAATCGCGCCCACCCACACCATCGTCAGTATGAAGAACCCCACCGCCACGATGCGCGCCCAGGGCATGTACAGCGGCGTCAGCAGCTCATTGATGGGGTTGAAGAACGCGTATAACGGCTTTCCCAGCAGGGAGGTCATGAATTCCGCCATCACGAAATCCTTTCATTGAGCGCATCTTGAACCACCGCGTCCTGCACCACCGCGCCCCAGACGAGGCCGCGAATCTTCTCTTCCGGCTCGGGGGGAGTCAGCAGGCTCACCACGACGGTGACCACAAGCGAGAACACGAAGGACCACCACGCCACGAACAGGAACGGGTCATCCGAGGGGAACAGCCCTTCCGTGTAGTTGAGGACGAAGCAGAACGCGACGCCGAGCACCAGTCCGGCCAGCCCGCCCCATTGCGTGGTTCGCCGCCACATGATGCCCAGCAACAGGATGGCCAGTGTCGGCCCCTGGAACAGCGAGAGCGCCGTCTGGATGAACACGTAAATGCTCTCCTGCCTCCCGATAACCGGCGCCAGCACGCCCGCCAGCAGGATGAACGCCACCGTGAAGATGCGTCCGACGATGAGGCCCTGCCGTTCATCAAGCGGCGACCCGCTGATGTAGCGCTTCACGCGTCCCAGCAGATCCGTCGTCCAGATGGTCGTGGCCGAATTCAGCGTGGAGTCCACGGACGACATGAGCGCGGCGAACAGCGCCACGAACATGAGCCCGCGCAGCCCGGGCGGCAGCATGATGCTGATCATCGTGGGCACGGCGCGGCTGTCGTCCACCAGGTTGGGCACGACCACAATGGCCGCGAGACCCGGCAGCGCCACCATGAGCGGGATGAACGACTTGAGAAAACCGCCGAAGAGCATGCCGCCCTTGGCGTCCCACTCCGAGCGAGCGCCCAGTGTGCGCTGGACAATGGTCTGGTTGCCGCTCATGTACGCGATCGCGAGCACGATGCCCAGCCCGAACACGATGCCCGTCCACGGGAAGGGCTTGTACGTGTTGTGCGGCAGCAGAATGTCGAAGTGGCTCTCGTAAGTCACGAACGTGGGGATCGACACCTTCTTCTCGTCGCCCACGAGTTGGACCAGCCCGGCGGTGATTGCCTCCGACGCCTCGGCACGGAACGTGCCTATCTGCTCGATGAGGTCGTTGCCTTCCAGACCATGGGTGTCGAGCCCCTCGAACCGGATAACGAAGCGCTGCGGGTCGCGCGCGGACAGTTTCTTTACACTCTCCGCGTGCGTCACGGTGTACCCGAGTTCCTCGAAGACCCCCGCCACCGCCGTCTCCGGGATGGTCTCCTCCGCTTGGATGGCGATAACCATCTTCGGGTCCTGCCGGGCCACCTGCTCCTGCACGGACTGCCAGCCGCCGAGGTCCCACATGCTCAGGAAGAGCAGCGCGAGCCCGCCCACGAACATGATGATGAGCTGCACCACGTCCACCATGACCACCGCCGACAGGCCGCCGGAGAAGGTGAAGACGCCCGTGATGAAGACCATCAGCCACACCACCACGTAGGGGTTCCAGCCCAGCACCGTGTGCATCAGACTGTCGCCCGCCACCCAGAGCATGAGCGAGAGCATGGTGAACATGAACACCGCCCAGATCGTGCCGTGAATCATCTGCACCGCCGCATTGTAGCGGCGGCCGAGAAACTCGGGGATCGTGAACACCCCCGAACGCCAGAAATAGGGCACGAAGATGAACGCGGCGAACACCATGGCCGGCATCGAGCCGATCCAGTCGAAGTTCGCCACCGATATGCCGTGCGTGTACGCCGATCCCGCCACCGCCACAAAGTCCATCGCGCCGATGTCGCTCACCACGATGGACATGCCAATCGCCCAGAATGGCAGCGCCTTGCCCGCGATGAAGAAGTCGCCGGCGTCTTTCACATACTTGCCGAAAAAGGTGCCCAGCACGAACACGCCCACCATGTAGATGATGATGATGGCAATGTCGATGTTGGCCAGACCCATCATTGCTTCGTCCATGGCGCTCTCCCCGGGCGTCTTGCCCATGCGTGTTGTATTCGGCGGGACAGTATGCCAGACGATTCGCGCCGCGCACAAGCAAGAAATCGCCGAAAAACCAATGATTCCCGCTGGAAAACCGCGCCAGAACCGGCACAGGGGACCGCGAACCGCCGCGAAGACGAGCGCTCGTGCGCGGCAAACCCGGACCACGACTTGCGTTAGCACGGGCCAGGTGCTTTAATGCTCTCAACTGCCACCTACGGAGATTCAGCCCGCATGTTCCGTCTCGAGGCGCCTCCGGGCCGGCATGGCCTGGCCGCACTGCTCAGGCTTGCACTGACCAGCGGGCTTTTCTGGGCCGTGCTCGTGCTTGCGCTGGCGTTCTGGGGCGTCTATTGGCACTACCGAATCCGCATCGTGTCCGTGCCGGCCGGCCGCCCCGGCACGGAACTGGTCATCCGGGGGCAGGGGTTCGGCGCGGAACAGGGCGAGGGGTATGTGCTGTTCCGGCGCGAAAAGGTGCCTCTCGACGTGTTCGAAC
>JAVEWL010000751.1:0-3059 GCA_034004565.1 FCB group bacterium
CAAATCTTCTTGCCGGCGGTCTTTACGCGTCTGCATGGCGCTCCCCCCTAGTGCGACATACATTTATATCAAACTAGCTCAATTTAGTCAAGCACTTTTTTCAACAGCCCCACAGTCCCCGTTTTCCACCCGTTCTCCGTGTTTTCGCCGACGATTCTTTGATACTCTCTTCCCAGGCGAATAACCTCAGGGAGACTTCCAGCATGATGCAGATCCGCCACGTCCTTTGCCTCGCCCTTCTGGCCCTGCCAGTAACCGCCCACGCGGAAACGCTGGGAGAACTGGGCAGCCGCCTCGGCCGAGAAAGCTCGGAAGCCTACCAGGCCAGCCGCTTCTCGGAATTGTCGCGAGACTACTTCGCCCGGCTGAGCCGCGACCCCGACGCCACGCCCACCGACAACGAAACGGCCGTCACTACGGGATGGATCCTTGCCATCGCCACGGATGCCTCTCCCCTCTGCCGCCAGATGGCCGCGGACCTGTCCGAGTTCCTGGGCAGCCGGATGGCCATCCTGCCGCCGCTCCAGGAGTTGCCCGCCGCCGACTTGGACGGCATCCAGAACGCCATCGTCCTCCGGGAATCCGGCGGCGGCGACGCAACCGTGCCCGCAAGCTTCACCCTCAGGGCCGGCGAAAAGCGCATCGAAGTCCTCGGCCGCGATTCCGAAGGCCTGCGCGACGGCGTCGTCAAGCTGGTCGAGCGGATGGGCTTGCGCCAGGCGCCGTTCCTCACCCGCGGAGAGCAGGTCTACCGGCCCCGGCTCGCCGTGCGCCTCGGCACGACGCCCTGGATGGGCAAGATGCGCGACATCGTCTTCATGGGCTACAACGCCGCGTTTGTCTCCGGCGGCGAACTCTACGCCTTCTCCCAAAGCGACGCCATTCCCGAACTGAAGGCCCGCCGAACCCCCGGCGCCATCGAAGCCCTCAAGGCCTCCGTGGCCGAGGCCGGGAAATACGGCCTGAAAACCTACGCACAGTTCGGCATCCGCGAGAAGTTCGCCAAGGACGACCCCATCTTCCAGGCGCACCCCGACATCCGCGGCGCCCTGACCTGGAAGGCCGACGGCGACTACACGCTCTGCACCGAACACCCGCTCGTGCGCCAGTACTTGCAGGAAAGCATGGCCGACGTGTTCCGCGCCGTCCCCGACTTGGACGGTGTGACCATCATTATCGGCGGCGAGAGTTTCTACCACTGCTACATGAGGCCGTTCGGCGTGGAAAAAGGCCACACGAACTGCGCCCGCTGCGAGGCCCTGGGACCCGACACGGTCGTCTCGAACCTCTGCAACGGCCTCGCCGAAGCCGCGCGCAAGCACAATCCCAATGCCGAGATCATCGCCTGGCCGTATTCGGCGGGACACGTCTGGTCGTCCGACATGGCGCAGACCGGTTTCATCGCGAAGCTGAAGCCCGGCACCGCCATCTTCACCGAAATGGAGAAGGACGAAATCATCCCGAAACCCGAAGGCTTCACCAAGTCCCTCTGGGACTACAGCATCGACCTTATCGGCCCGGGCGAGCGCGCGAAACAGCAAATCGATGCCTGCCGCAAGGCCGGCATTCCCATCTACATGAAGAGCGAGCCCGACGCCGTCTTCGAGGCGCCGCGACTGCCCCACATCCCCTGCATGGACCGCTGGCTCGACCGCGCCGAAGCCCTCGCGGCCTGCGGAGCCTCGGGCGCGTGGGTCTTCTCCGGGTTCCACGCCGTGTACGGCAGCAGCGTCACGGAAGCCTACAAACTCGTCTGGACGGAGCCCGTGCCCGACCGCGAGCAGGTGCTCCAGCAGTTTGCCGCCCGCATTGCGGGCCCCAAAGCGGGCCCACGCCTACGCACCGCCTGGAAGAAAGTCTCCGAAGCCATCCCCTTGTCGCCCGAGTTGCCCAGTTACTACACCGGCCCCTACTACCTCGGCCCGGCCCACCCCATGTGCGCCGACCCAAACGCCAAAGTCCCCGACCTGTTCAAGGGGTACTACCTCTTCCTCGCGGAGATGACCACCAGCGAAGGCCTCAAGAAGCATCCAACCTACGTAACCTCGCCCACCGGAAACGTGCCCGTCTTCGGCAAGCTCTACCGCCAGATGGAGCAACTCCTGGCCGAGGCGAAGCACGAAATCGACGCCGCCTCCGCCGACGTGCCCGAACGCTGCCGCGTGGCCTTCGACGCCGAAGCCTCCGCCACGCGCTGGTTCTACCACACCGCCCGCGCCGAGGCGCACTTCTACGAGTCCTGCCAGCTCCGCGACCGGCTCCTGGCGCTGGCCGCCCAACCGGCCCGAACCCCCGAGGAAACCGCCGAGGCCAAAGACCTCTACGAACGCTGGCGCCTCGTGCTCCAGGACGAGAAGGCCAACGCCCAGGAAGCGCTCCCCGTGGCCGAAAACGACGTGCGGCTTGACTCCTACTACGGCGGCGACCACTCGTTCTCCCACACCACGGATATGCTGCGAGCCAAATTGGAACTTATAGAAAATGAATTAAACGTATTTTTGCCATCGGTGGCCGTAAAGTGTGGTTTGTCAACATAGAACAACTATCGGTAGAACGTGGTATAACGGATTTTGGCACTTGGAAACGAATCCCTTCGTAATGCGGAATAATTGGGGCAGGTTTATGTGCCAATAGTACAGTTAAAACATTGACATATCTTGACTTATCGGTCAACATGAATACCTGGTGAAAGGGTAAGGCGGCTAAAGTCAAGCTTTCGGAATGCCGATAAGGAGGAGTGCGAACCAGCAATCGCAGAGAGGTTACAGATATGAGTGCAGAAGCCATAGGACGAGCGAATCCACAAGCTCACATCGCGATGACAGAAAATCGTGAGTCGGCGCGCACCCATAAGTCCGAGTCCGCTGCGGACAACCAGGCCATCGCCGCTCCTGTACCTCAGCCCACCGAGGAAGAAGTTCGCAAGTCGGCCGAATTTGTCAGCGAAGCGGTATCGCGGCTTAACCGTGGAATCCGCTTTGAAATCGATGACAGCACACACATCATCATCACCAAGGTCATCGACAAGAACACCAACGAGAGACTCCGCCAGATCCCCG
>JAVEWL010000752.1:0-3059 GCA_034004565.1 FCB group bacterium
CGTTGTAGACTTCGACACCGAGGGCAAGGCCTTGTCCCTGGAAGAGAAGCCCGCCAGAGCGAAGTCCAACTACGCCGTGACAGGCCTCTACTTCTACGACCGGCAGGTCGTCGAGTTCGCGCGCGCTCTGAAGCCATCGGCGCGAGGCGAGCTGGAGATCACCGACCTCAACCGCCTGTACCTGGAGCGCGGGCAACTTTCAGTAGAGATCATGGGCCGCGGTTATGCCTGGTTGGACACCGGCACCCACGAAAGCCTGCTGGACGCCAGCCAGTTCATCGCCACGCTGGAGAAACGCCAGGGCCTGAAAGTGGCCTGCCCGGAGGAGATCGCCTGGCGAAGTGGCTGGATCGGTGACGACGCGCTGCGCGAACTGGCCGAACCACTGGCCAAGAATGGCTACGGCCACTACCTGCAAAGCCTGCTGCGTACAAAGGTATTCTGATGCAAGCCACCCCGCTCGCCATTCCCGAGGTCGTATTGTTCACCCCGCGCGTGTTCGGTGACGAACGCGGCTTCTTCTTCGAGAGCTACAACCAGCACGCCTTCCGCGAGGCGACGGGGCTGACGACGGACTTCGTTCAGGACAACCACAGCCGCTCCGCCCGCGACGTGCTGCGCGGCCTGCACTATCAGGTCGAACCCCGCGCCCAGGGCAAGCTGGTGCGTGTGGTGCAGGGCGCGGTGTTCGACGTCGCGGTAGACATCCGCCCCGGTTCACCCACCTTCGGTCACTGGGTAGGCGAGGAACTGTCCGCGGAGAACAAGCGCCAGATGTGGGTCCCTCCCGGGTTCGCACACGGTTTCCTCACGCTCTCCGAGTCCGCTGAATTCCTCTACAAGACCACTGACTTCTACTCCCCCGAACACGAACGCTGCATCGCCTGGGACGATCCGGACCTTGCGATCGATTGGCCGCTCGAGGGCCGCACCCCCAGGTTGTCGGAGAAGGATCTGCGTGGCGCACGTTTCAGTACTCTGCGCTGAGATACTCCTCCCTCATACAAGAATCGTCCATGCTCACATTGCCCCAAGTACGTCTTGCCGTAATCGGCCTCGGCTACGTCGGCCTGCCGCTAGCGGTCGAGTTCGGCAAGCACCGCGAGGTGCTCGGTTTCGACATCAACTCGACACGCATCGAGGCGTTGCGCGCCGGGCACGATGCGACGCTGGAGGTCGACGACGCCGATTTGCGCAGTGCATCCGGGTTGCGCTTCACCGCTGACGCGACCGAACTGGCCGCCTGCAACGTGTTCATCGTCACCGTGCCCACGCCCATCGACGAGCACAAGCGCCCCGACCTTACACCGCTGATCAAGGCGTCCGAGACCGTAGGCCGTGTGCTCAAGCGCGGTGACGTCGTGATCTACGAATCCACGGTCTATCCTGGGGCCACCGAAGAGGACTGCGTCCCGGTGCTCGAAAGGCTCTCCGGCCTCAAGTTCAACGCCGACTTCTTCGCGGGTTACAGCCCGGAACGCATCAACCCGGGCGACAAGGAACATCGCGTCACGACGATCAAGAAAGTCACCTCCGGCTCCACCCCGGAAGTGGGGGAACTGGTCGATGCGCTCTACCGCCAGATCATCACCGCGGGTACCCACAAGGCCGAAAGCATCCGCGTTGCCGAGGCCGCGAAGGTCATCGAGAACACCCAGCGCGATCTCAACATTGCGCTGATCAACGAGTTGGCCATCATCTTCAACAAGATGGGCATCGACACCGAAGCGGTGCTCAAGGCGGCCGGTACCAAATGGAACTTCCTGCCTTTCCGCCCAGGGTTGGTCGGCGGGCATTGCATCGGCGTCGATCCCTACTACCTCACCCACAAGGCCCAGGCCATCGGCTACCACCCCGAGATCATCCTCGCCGGCCGGCGCCTGAACGACGGCATGGGGGCTTACGTGGTTTCGCAGCTGGTGAAGGCCATGCTCAAGCGCCGCATCCAGGTCGAAGGTTCGCGGGTGCTGGTCATGGGTCTGACCTTCAAGGAAAACTGCCCCGACCTGCGCAACACCCGCGTCGTCGATATCGTGCGCGAACTCGCAGACTACGGCATCGCGGTGGACGTCTTCGACCCCTGGGTGAGTGCCGACGAAGCCCTTCACGAGTATGGCATCTCGCCGGTCGACGAACCTGCCTCCCACGCCTACGATGCCATCGTGCTGGCGGTAGCACACGAGCAGTTCAGAGAGCTCGGCGCAGAACGGATACGCGCGCTCGGCAAGCCCCAGCACGTGCTCTATGACCTCAAGTATCTGCTGCCGGCGGGCGAGGCGGACCTGCGTCTCTGATCGGAAGTTGCCCCCGGATGCGACCGCGTCAGCAAGGCGACAGCTGAACACCTTGCCAATACTGACGCCTGGATCTTCGCGAAACCTGCCGCCTTTCGCTAGCGGTGATCCAAAGCAGGGGCGGCAGACCGCACGAACGCGTGGACTGTCCTGTTCCTGGCGTCGGCAAAGCGTTCGACGCTCCGCAGCCCTTTTTCCTTCGCCCAATGCTGCAGGTCGGGCGAGTCAGAGGGCAGGTCGAGCAGTGCAAGGTCAATAGCGCCGCTGGCGAGCGCAACGAGCGCTTCTTCCCGCCCCCTGATCGACTGCGCTTGCGGGCCGTGGTAGGGCCAGCCGACAAGGTAGATCACTTCCCTGGGCTCCACGAACACTCGCGACGGGTCGGCCCCATGTAGTTTGAGCCAGGTCGCGGCGTCCATCATGCGCGTTTCTGGAGGCGTCGTGGAGATCACGTTAGACAGCCCCATCATCACCGCTATCGCTATCAACGGAATGCGCCAGCGCGCGATCCGTTGGAAAAGATGCGCGAGCCCAACCGAAACCAGCGGCACGGCAAGGAGGTTGAGCAGCGCAACATATCGCGAGGACAAGAACATGCTGTCAAGCACGAATGCCAGTGGCACGATGGCATACACGGCGAAAGCGATCGCGAAAGGAGCGGCGGACACTAGCAGTACGGGCAGGCGCGGGCGTATCAAGGCGTAGATGCCCGGAACGATGAGCAGGCCGAAGTTCGAGATGAACTTGCTCAGGAGAAGGCCGAAC
>JAVEWL010000753.1:0-3051 GCA_034004565.1 FCB group bacterium
GATCATGATCTCAACGAGTGTGAAGCCTTTTTTCGTGCGAATCATGTGGGATGACTCCTTGGGATTTTTGTGGGGGGTGACCCGTTTCGCAGGGCTCTCTAAAGCCACTGGAATGCCAAGTGGACGGCCCCGGAAAAAACCTTCCCCCTGAGAGTGTAAGAAAAGTTGATTCAATGGTATGCGAGTTTATTTTTGCGCGGAGAAATACGCGGCGGGTTCTTGTCCCGATTTCACCAACGGGTAAGAACTGTGCATGGGAAGCATGTTACACATCAGGGTGTTTCCCCGCTTACTCATCGAAAAGGTGATAACGCACCATCTTGTTGTGCAGGCTCTTGCGGCTGATCCCCAGCAGATCGGCGGACTCCTGACGATGCCCTCCGGTCTTCTCCAAGGCGGCCAAAATCAAGTGTCTCTCCACATGGTCGCTGATCAGGGAAAGGCGCTCTGCCAAGGGGGTCTCGAAGCAGTTCGTGTCGAGAAGGGATTCCAAGTCCAGTTGTTCCAGCACCTCGTGGCTGATGGTGGCGTCGGCCGGACGGCGCCCGCGTACCGCGCCCCGGTCTGCCGAAGCGTCGGATCGCAGAACCGGCGGGAGATCATCCGCCGTCAGGATGTCGCCCTGGGCGAGGAGCATGGTGCGTTGGAGCAGGTTTTCGAGTTCGCGCACATTGCCGGGCCAAGGGTAGTCGAGGAAGCGCTGGAGCGCGTCCCGGGTGATCCCACGGATGTTCTTTGCCAGACGGGGGTTGTAATGCTCGATGAAATGATCCACGAGCAGGGCAATGTCCTCGGGACGTTCACGCAGGGGGGGGATGTAGACGGGCATCACGTTGATGCGGTAGTACAGGTCCTCGCGGAATTTTCCCTCATCGACCATCTTGCCAAGGTCGCAGTTGGTGGCGCACACCACGCGGATGTCGACAGGGACGGTTTTCGTGGAGCCGACGCGCTCGATTTCGCGTTCCTGCAGGACGCGCAGCAGCTTGCCCTGAAGCGGCAGGGACATGTCGCCGATCTCGTCGAGGAACAGGGTGCCGCCGTTGGCGGCTTCGACCTTGCCGATCTTCTGCTGCACGGCGCCGGTGAACGAGCCACGCTCGTGCCCGAACATTTCGCTTTCCAGCAACGTCTCGGGAATGGCGACGGTGTTGACGCGGATGAATGGCCCGCCGGCGCGCCGGCCGTTGTGGTGGATCGCCGAGGCAATGAGTTCCTTGCCCGTCCCCGATTCGCCGGTAATCAGAACGGTGACATCGTTGTCGATGACGCGCCCGATCAAGTCGAAGACGGCACGCATCGCGCCGGATTGCCCCACGATGCTGTCGTAGCTGTAGCGCGAGACGGTTTGGTCGCGGATTTCCCGCAGCGCTTCGAGCATCCGTGTCTTTTCGATGGCGCGGCGCAGCACCACGCGCACTTCGTTGATGTCGAACGGCTTGGTGAAGTAGTCGTAGGCGCCGTGTTCGAGTGCCTGCACGGCCGTCTTGTTCGACCCATGGGCGGTGATGAGCAGAACGGTCAGATCCGGACGCGCGGCGCGCATCTCCTTCAGCGCCGTCAGGCCGTCCATCTTCGGCATTCGGATGTCCATGATGACGGCATCGAAGCCGCGCTTCTTCACGAGTTCCACGGCGTCGACGCCATTGGTGCATTCGACGGGCCTGCAGCCCTCGCGCCGGAGAAGTTCGGCGAGCACGAAGCGGATGTTGGCCTCGTCGTCGACGACGAGCACCTCGCGCTGACGGGCCCCGCCGGAACCCGAAGGGCGGCTGGGTGGCTCAACGGAAAAGCGATGTTCGGGCATGGCGGCTCGGCCCCTGAAAACCCAAGGCTTGCATGAGAGTCATCGAAGTGCGGCCCAATTTCGGCAGGCGAAACACCGGAGGCAAGGGGGTTCTCAGTAGTGTGGTGCGTGGGGGGCATCTCCCGGATCCGTGAGACGCTTTCGGGAGACGTCTTCAGTTCTCGGTTTTCAGTTCTCAGCCTTGCCGTCTCCAGCGCATCGTTTCCCTGTTTTCCGTTTGGGTTTCCTGCCACCCCCGCATCCCGAAGGGATGACAGTTGATTAGCCCGGCACCGTCCCGAAGGGCGGCGCCGGGTAAGGCAGCAGAAGGATTTCGCGCCCCGAAGGGACGCCACCACGCTTTCTCCAAACGAATCCGCGGGACGTCCTTAGTACGTGAAGCACGACCCGCCGATGAACTCGCGCAGCAGCGAGTGGCGCGGAACGTACTCGGACCGCAGCGAACGGAAGTACCCCAGGAACTTGATCAGGCGCGCGGCCTCGGCGTACTCCGGCGCCGTCTGTTTCACCCGGTTCAGCACCGGCAGCGCATACGGCTTCAGCGCGGCCAGTTCATAGGGCAGCGCCGAATTGAAGATCACGTCCGCGTTCTCCTGATAAGGGAAGATGTTCTTCTGCTCGCCGCGGCGCACCGACGGCCAGCGCTTGATCGTGTCCACCGCGTCGTAGCCGCGGTAGTTGAAGTCGCGCACCATGCGCCGGATCAGCCGTGCGTCGCTTGAGGCGATCCGGTTGTGGTCGTCGATGTTCAGGTGCGTCAGCGGGCTCGCGTAGATCTTGAACTTAGTGCCGTCCGGGATCGTCGGCAGCAGGTCGTCGTTCAGCGCGTGGATGCCCTCCAGGATCAGGATGTCCTTCTCGCCGAGCTGGCGTTCCTCGCCGTCGACGCTCCGTCCCTCCTGGAAGTTGAACTTCGGCAGGAGGACGCGCTCGCCCCGCAGCAGGCGCCGCACGCAGTCCTGCAGCCGGGGGATGTTGATGGCCTGCAGGTTCTCGAAGTCGAACTCGCCGTGCTCGTCCTTGGGGGTGTCCTCGCGGTTGACGAAGAAGTTGTCGAGCTCGATCACGCTCGGCCGGTACCCCAGCACGCGCAGTTGGATGGCCAGGCGCTTCACGGTCGTCGTCTTGCCCGAGGAGGAGGGCCCCGACAGCAGCACGATGCGCGGCTTGCGCGGATGGTTCTTGATGGTGTCGGCGATGCCGGCCAGGCGCTTCTCGTGCAGCGCCTCGGCGATCAGCACGTA
>JAVEWL010000754.1:0-3050 GCA_034004565.1 FCB group bacterium
GAGGCCTTGCGCGAAATCTCTTCGCGCCTCGAAGAAATGCCCGGCGAGGAAGGCTACCCCACGTATCTTTCCGCCCGCATTGCGGCGTTCTACGAGCGCACCGGCCGCGTCGTCTGCCTGGGCGCCCCGGTGGAAGGCGAAGAGCCGCGCATCGGCTCGCTCACCGCCGTGGGCGCGGTCTCGCCGCCGGGCGGCGACTACTCGGAGCCGGTCACGCAGACATCCATGCGGGTCTCGGGCGCGGTCTGGGCACTGGACGCATCGCTGGCCTACCGGCGCCACTACCCGTCCGTCAACTGGAACCGCAGCTATTCGCTTTATTTCGACGCGCTCAAGCCGTGGTTTGAGGAAAACGCCCCCAGCGGCTGGATCAAGCTCAGGCAAGACCTTATGACCCTCCTGCAGCGGGAGTCCGAGTTGCAGGAAATCGTCCAGCTCGTCGGCCCCGATGCCCTCCAGGACGCGGAGCGGCTCATCCTCGAAGTGGCCCGCATGATTCGCGAGGTCTTCCTGCAGCAGAACGCGTTCTCCGACAACGACGCCTTCTGCGGAATGGAGAAGATGGGCGGTCTCATCGACACGCTGATCGGTTTCTACGAGGCCTGCCAGGAAGTGCTCAGGCGCGACGTGCCGCTCAGCCGCATCATGGAACTGCCCGTGCGCGAAAGCGTTGCGCGGTTGCGTGACGAGCCGAACGACGGCTTCAGCGCGAAGAAGAACGCGGTAATGGACGAGGTGAAGCAGGCCCTCGACGGCCTGCAGGTACGATAACCCAGAGGTTCACACCATGCCCGAACAGAAAGCCGGCGACATGCTGCACAAGGAATATTGGAACCTGACCTACGTGTCCGGTCCGCTCGTCTTCCTCGAGAATGCCCGCGAGTTTCCAACCGGCGCCATCCTCAACGTGAAGATGGGTACCGGCGAGGTGCGGCAGGGACAGGTCATTGAGGCCACCGACGAGCACGCCATCGTGCAGTTGCTGCAGGGCACCACCGGCGTCGACATCAAGAATACGTCCGTCTCCCTGCGGGACTCGGCTGCGCGCATCGCCTGTTCCGAGGAGATCATCGGCCGCCGCTTCGACGGCACCGGACGGCCCATAGACGGGCTGCCGCCCGTGGTCGCGGAGGAGGAGCGGGACATTTCCGGCTCCGCCATCAATCCCGTTTCGCGCGACCAACCCAACGACTTCATCGAAACCGGCATCTCGGCCATTGACGGATTCAACACGCTGGTGCGCGGACAGAAACTGCCCATCTTCCTCGGGTCGGGCCTGCCCGGCAATGAATTCGCCAACCTCATCGTGCAGAATGCGGGCACCACGGGGGAAAACGAGCAGTTCGTCATTGTGTTCGGCGCCATGGGCATCACCGCGCGCGAATCCCAGTATTTCCTGCGCGCTTTCGACGAGGGCGGCCAGGGCCACCGGGTGGTCGCGTTCCTGAACCAGGCCGACGACCCGGCCATCGAGCGGCTGTTCACCCCGCGTTGCGCCCTCACCGTGGCGGAGTACCTGGCATTCGAGAAGGATTACCAGGTCCTCGTCATCCTCACGGACATGACGAACTACTGCGAGGCGCTGCGCCAGGTGTCCTCCGCGCGCGAGGAAATCCCGGGCCGCCGCGGCTATCCCGGTTACATGTACACCGACCTGTCCAGCATCTACGAGCGCGCGGGCCGCATCCGCGGCAAACGCGGCTCCGTCACGCAGATCCCCATGCTCTCCATGCCCGACGACGACATTACGCACCCGATCCCCGACCTGACGGGCTACATCACCGAGGGGCAGATTGTGTTGAGCCGCCCGTTGCACCGGCAGGGCGTGTTCCCGCCCGTGGACATTCTGCCCTGCCTCAGCCGTCTGATGAACAACGGCATCGGCGAAGGGAAGACCTCGGCCTACCACCGCGAGTGGTCGAACCAGCTTTACGCGGCCTACGCCCAGGGCACCAACGTGCGCCGGCTCATGGCCATCGTGGGCGAGGACGCGCTCACGGAGATCGACAAGAAGTATCTGGCGTTTGCCAACACCTACGAGCGCCAGATGCTCGGCCAGGGCTTCACGCGGCGATCCATGGCCGACACCTTCGAACTCGGGTGGAAGATCCTGGGGATGCTCCCCAAGGCTGAGCTGACGCGCATCAAGAAGGAAACCGTGGACGCCCACTACCCCGTGGACGCCGCCGGAGAAGTCTCGGGGGCGGAAGAGTCCGGCCACGGCGAGGCGCCGGCCGAAGCCGCCGCGCTGCAGGCGGAAAACAACTAACCACGCGGGAGCAAATCGGATGAGCATGGACTCACTTGCGCCCACGCGCATGAACCTTCTTCAGCTCAAGGCCCAGGTCAAACTGGCCAAGGACGGCGTTGGACTGTTGAAAGGCAAGCGCGACGCGCTGTTGCAGGAATTGCTTGGGCGCGCGCGCGAATTGCGCGCCATGCGGGACGACCTGTACCAGCGTGGCCGCGAGGCCGTCGCTACGCTGGCCATGGCCCGTGCCGTTCGCGGCACCGCGGAACTCCGGTCGGCGGGCATGGCCGGCCACCGGGAACTCAACGTCCGCGTGCAGACCGAGAAGGTCTGGGGACTTACCCTGGGCAATGTCGAACTCCACAATATCGTCAGAACGCCCGAGGAACGCAGCCTCGGGCTGTTCGACTGCTCGTCACACGTGCTCGAAGCGGGGGAGACCGCCGAGCAGATGCTGGAGCAACTCTTGAAATGCGCGCCGCTGGAGCGTAATCTATTACTCATTGGTGAAGAGGTGAAGAAAGTCAGCCGGCGCATCAATGCGCTGGAGGAATACCTGATACCAAAACTGCTGGACGATATAGGCGGCATCGCCAGCGTGCTTGACGAACGTGAGCGAGAGGATATCTTCCGGCTGAAGCGGATAAAAGGCAAGAAGGCGGCCGACAAGCGGAAAAAAGCCGACAGCAGTACAGGGCGCGTCAGGATGGGGGCGCGGCCTGAGGGCGAGAAGGCATGAAGTTGTCAACCGTGCTTCGTCCGGCCTTGATCAAGGTCGGACTCGACGCGATCCGTTGCG
>JAVEWL010000755.1:0-3046 GCA_034004565.1 FCB group bacterium
CCAGGAGATGACCTTGACGAAGTTGCCGTCCATCACCGTGGTCGACAGCGCGTCGAACACGCTGGAGTGCGAATTGCCGATGACGTCGCACGACACGATCGGGTCCGCGCAGTATTCCAGGCTGCCCTTCAGCGGGCCTTCGGCCGCCGCCTTGATCGCCGCGTTGATCTCTTCCACCGTGGCCGTCTTGTTCAGTTCCGCGACCAGGTCCACCACCGAGCCGTCCGGCGTCGGCACGCGCATGGCCATGCCGTCGAGCTTGCCGTTGAGTTCGGGGAGCACCTTGCCCACCGCGCGCGCGGCGCCCGTGGACGTCGGAATGATGGACACGGCGGCCGCGCGGGCGCGGCGCAGATCCTTGTGCGGCATGTCCAGCACCGCCTGGTCGTTGGTGTACGCGTGGACCGTCGTCATCAGGCCGCGCTTGATCCCGAACGTCTCGTGCAGCACCTTGGCCACGGGCGCGAGGCAGTTGGTCGTGCAGGACGCGTTCGACACGACCCGGTCCGTGGGCTTCAGCGTGTCGTCGTTCACGCCCATCACGATGATCGCGTCCACCGCGTCCTTCGGCGGCACCGACAGCAGCACCTTCTTCGCGCCGGCCGTCACGTGCAGCATGCACTGTTCCTTGCTGCGGAACACGCCGGTCGACTCCAGCACCAGCTCCACGCCGTCCGCGCCCCAGGGCAACTCGGCCGGATTCTTGATCGCGGTGACCTTCACTTCCTTGCCGTCGACGACGATGGAGCTGTCCTTCGCCTCAACCTTCTTCTTGTACACGCCGGTCACGCTGTCGTACTTGAGCAGGTGGGCCAGCGTCTTCGCGTCGGTCAGGTCGTTGATTGCCACGACCTCAAACGCGCTGTCATCCATCAGGAGCTTGAAAACGGCCCTGCCGATGCGCCCGAAACCGTTGATGCCGATCTTGGTTGCCATGTCTGGTACATCCTTTCCGCGTTGAAACCCGCACTACTGTGAACCGGACCGTGGTCCCTTCCGGGGCCCCGGGCGGCGGCGCCGCCGCCGGGCAGTCCGAAGGCATGGACACGTTTAGGGATGGAAAGCTCCCTGCTGGCGTCGGAGCGGAGAATTCGGTCGAAAATCCGGCCCCTTCTGGCGGCCATTGCACACGACGTGCGCGTGTCCCCGGCCTGCTTCGCGGGGACGACATTCCATCGTCTTCCGTCGGCGCGCAGTATCGCATATTCGCGGCGGCCAAGTCAACATGAAACTATAAAAACTCGCACGCGCGCTTAAGCCCCTGCCAAACCGGCAGCAAACTGAGAATAGCGCGAAGCAGCACCTATCTCCGCGGCGAAATCACCCGTGAATCCAAAGCCCGGGTTCTGTGACCGGCGCCGCTTGCATGTGCTATGCTGTGCCGCCCCGGGGCGCGCACGGCGCCCCCCCGACAGCGGCGGCGAGGAAGGCCCGATGAATCACACCCGTTTCGAAGGCACGGACAAGTACTATCTCGACCCGGAGCTGAAGGCGATCGTGAACATGGCGCTCGCCATGGAGAAGCCGCTTCTGCTCACGGGCGAGGCGGGTACCGGCAAGACCCAACTCGCCATGGAAGTGGCGCGCGCGCTGGGCATGCCCATGGAGATTCTCCGCTGCAAATCGACGATCAAGGGCGAGGAGGCCTGCTACACGCAGGACACCGTGCTCCGGCTCAACGACGCGCGCTTCGGCCCCGGCGAGAGCGGCCGCGTGGTCGAGAACTTCTACGACTACGTGATCTGGGGGCCCATCGGCCGCGCATTCCGCGCGGGCGAGAAGCGGGTGCTGCTGCTCGACGAGATCGACAAGACGGAGTCGGACGTGCAGGACAACCTGCTCGACATCCTTGAGGATTGCCAGTTCACCATTCGCGAGGTCAACGAGACCGTGACGGCGACGGTGCGCCCCGCCATCTTCCTCACGTCGAACGCGAAGCGGGAACTCAGCGACCCCTTCCTCCGGCGCTGCTACTGCCACCACATCGCCTTTCCCTCGCCGGAGGACATGCGCAAAATCGTGGACCTGCACTATCCCGAGACCAGCCCGCAACTGCTGAAGGCGGCCATTGAGATTTTCTACGAACTGCGCGCGCGCGGGTTCGAGAAGCCGCCCGCCACCAGCGAACTCCTCAACTGGATCGGCGCGCTCGAAATCGCCGGGGATATCCCCGATCCGCGCAGCCCGCAATTCGTCGGTGTCCTGCTCAAGCGCGCGGGCGACATCCTGCGCCATCGCAAGGGCGACACCCCCCGCCGCAGCCCCTACTGAGCGGCTTGCGGGATTCAGCGGGGACGGACGCGATGGGGAGGGCGCGGCTCCGGAGCGTCACTCTTTCCATGAGATCTTCTCCGTTTCGACGCAGATGGCCACGTCGGGCCGGAATCAGGCTGGCGTACACCATCAGGGCTTGCGGCCGGCCTTCCCTCCACAGGCGGGCAAGCCTCGCCATGACGTGGGAGTCAGGCGTCATGGCTGGCCAGAGACCAGCCCTCCCTATGCGATTCCGGGGCAATACCCGTCTTCGGTTGCGTCCCCGGGGCAGTAGTGGTAGCCGCCGATATTGAAGAACTGAATCAGCCGCAGCAATTCCGTCAACTGAATACTCCAGTCCGGCCCGCTGCCGATATAGTCGCTCGCATGCGGGCAACAGCCATGCGCATCGCCCGCGCCCGGCAAATACCCGTCCTCGGTCGCGTCCGGCGCGGCCGCGCACTGGAACCCGCCGCTGTTGAAGAACTGGATCACGCGCAACAACTCGGTCAGCCCGATCCGGTTGTCCTCGTCCTGGTCGGCGCTATGAAAAGGGCTTTCGCACGGGTCCGGGTGCGTGCCGATGACCTCCAGGCACAAGTCGTCAATCTGAAACGCAGTGCCTTCCGAGGATGCCGTGAAGGACAGATCCCGCGGGCCGCCATAGGGCGCATCCGCGATAATGTCCAGCTCGACCGGCGTGTAGGCGCCGTGGTACGTCTCGTCGCCTTCGGAGATGCGCGCCAGCAACTCCCCCGCGAAACGAACGTCCAGCGTGTACAAGGGCCTGCAC
>JAVEWL010000064.1:0-14100 GCA_034004565.1 FCB group bacterium
CGAGCCGTTGACGGTCGAGTCGCTCGAACGCATCATCGAGCGCGAACGGCCCGATGCGCTGCTGCCGACCGTGGGCGGGCAGACGGCCCTCAACCTCGCGGTGAGCCTCGCCGAGGCGGGGATCCTCGAGAAGTACGGCTGCGAACTTATCGGCGCGAAACTTCCGGCCATCAAGAAGGCGGAAGACCGTGGCCTTTTCAAGGACGCGATGATCAGCATCGGGCTCGAAGTGCCCAAGAGCCGCGTCATTCACACGCTCGAAGAGGCGCGCGAATTCGGCGCCGAGTTGGGCTACAACGCGATTATCCGGCCCGCCTTCACGCTGGGCGGTTCGGGCGCGGGCGTGGCGTTCAATAAAGAAGAATACGACGAGGTGGTCGAGTGGGGCCTCACGTGCAGCCCCATCAACGAAGTGCTCGTCGAAGAATCCGTGCTTGGCTGGAAAGAATACGAGCTCGAGGTGATGCGCGACCTGAACGACAACGTCGTGATCATCTGCTCTATCGAGAACTTCGATCCGATGGGCATCCACACGGGCGACAGCATCACGGTCGCGCCCGCCCAGACGCTCACGGACAAGGAATACCAGATTATGCGCGACGCGTCGATTGCGGTTATCCGCGAAATCGGCGTCGATACCGGCGGATCGAACATCCAGTTTGCCGTGGACCCCGACAACGGCCGCATGGTCGTCATCGAAATGAACCCGCGCGTGTCGCGCAGCTCGGCGCTGGCCTCAAAGGCCACCGGCTTCCCCATCGCGAAGATCGCCGCGAAACTCGCCGTCGGGTATACCCTCGACGAGATCCCCAACGACATTACCCGCGAGACCCCTGCCTCGTTCGAGCCGACCATCGACTACGTGGTCACGAAGATCCCGCGCTGGGCCTTCGAGAAGTTCCCGGGCTCCTCGCCGAACCTCACGGTGCAGATGAAGAGCGTGGGGGAGGCCATGAGTATCGGGCGCACCTTCAAGGAGTCGCTCCAGAAGGGCCTTCGCTCGCTCGAGATCGGCCGCTTCGGACTTGGAGCCGATGGCAAGGACGAACCGTTGCCGCTCGAGGCCGATGTGGCGGAAGAGAAGGAGCAATTGCTCAAGGCCGTCCGCACGCCGGTCCCGGAGCGGATGTTCCAGATCGCGCGGGCGTTTCGCCTTGGCGCGACCGTTGACGAGATCTTCGACGCGACCAAGATTGACCGCTGGTTTTTGCGCCATTTGCTGGAAATCGTCCAGGAAGAAAAAGTTATTCGCAGCGCCAATCCCGAGGATCCCGTGGTATTGCGGCGGGCCAAGGAGATGGGCTTCTCCGATCGTCAGCTTGGCTGGTTGTGGAACATGGATCCGCTCGCGGTGCGCGTCATGCGCAAGCAGCACGGCGTCATCCCAACCTACAAGCTGGTGGATACCTGCGCGGCTGAGTTCGAGGCCTTCACGCCCTATTACTACTCGACCTATGGCGACGAGGACGAGGTGCGCCCGACCGACAAGCGCAAGGTGATGATCATCGGCGGCGGCCCGAACCGAATCGGCCAGGGCATCGAGTTCGACTATTGCTGCTGCCACGCCGCATTCGCCCTCAAGGAAGACGGCTTCGAGACCATCATGGTCAACAGCAACCCGGAAACCGTCTCGACCGACTACGACACCTCGGACCGTCTCTACTTCGAGCCGGTGACCCTGGAAGACGTGCTGAACATCGTCGATCGCGAGCAGCCCTGGGGCGTGATCGTGCAGTTTGGCGGCCAAACGCCGCTGAACCTCGCGCAGGCCCTGGCGCGCGAAGGCGTGCCCATCATCGGCACCTCGCCGTACAGCATCGCCCGTGCCGAAGATCGCAAGATGTTCCGCGAAGTGGTCGAGAAATTGAACCTGCTTCAGCCCGCGAACGACACGGCCACCTCGGTCGAAGAGGCGCAGGCCGTCGCGGATCGCATCGGTTATCCCGTGGTGGTGCGTCCCTCCTTCGTGCTGGGCGGCCGGGCGATGGAAATCGTGTACGACAAGACCACCCTCGAACGCTACATGCGCGACGCGGTGAAGGCCTCGCCGGAGCACCCGATCCTCATCGACAAGTTCCTCGAAGCGGCGGTCGAAATTGACGTGGACGCGCTGGCCGACGGGACGGACGTGATTGTTGCGGGGGTGATGCAGCACATCGAGGAAGCGGGGATTCATTCGGGCGACAGCGCCTGCATCCTGCCGCCGCACGACTTGCGGCCGGAGATCATCGAGCGCATCAAGGTGCAGACCCGCGCACTGGCCCGCGAACTGAACGTTATCGGGTTGATGAACATCCAGTTCGCGGTGCGCGACAACGACATTTACCTCCTCGAAGTGAACCCGCGCGCGTCGCGCACGGTGCCCTTCGTGAGCAAGGCCGTGGGGATTCCCCTGGCGAAGGTCGCGTCGCGCATCATGGCCGGAAAGACCCTGCGCGAGTTGGGCATTACCGAGGATCCGCAGCCGAACTTCGTGTCGGCCAAGGAAGTGGTGCTCCCGTTCATCAAGTTCCCGGGCGTGGACATTGTGCTTGGGCCGGAAATGCGCAGCACCGGCGAGGTCATGGGCATCGACGCGGACATGGGCATGGCGTATGCCAAGAGCCAGGTGGGCGCGGGCAGCGTTATCCCGCTGACGGGCACGGTCTTCCTGAGCCTCAACGAGCGCGACAAGCCCAACATCGGCACCCTGGCGAAAGACCTCATTGACCTTGGGTTCAAGATCGTCGCCACCAAGGGCACCGCGCAAATCGTGCGCGACCAGGGCTTGGCGGTAGACGTGGTCTACAAGGTGGGCGAGGCGCGGCCGAACGTGGTCGACCGCATCATCAACGAAGAGATACACTGGATCATCAACACGCCCTACGGCGTGGAATCGAAATACGACGAGCGGGCCATTCGCCGGACCGCCCTCGAGCGGGGCCTCCCGACGATGACGACGCTTGCGGCGGCCCAGGCGGCGGTGCTCGGCATCCGCGCCATGCGCGAGCGCGAGCCGATCGTGCGGTCGTTGCAGGAGTACCACGCGGGGCTGAACGGACGGTAAGACCGTTCGAAGTTCGACGTTGCGGAGTGGCCGGGTTTGCCTGCACGCCACTTCGGAGCGCCAAATGGAAACGTCGAACGTCGAACGGTAAACGTCGAACGGATTTTCCCATGAACAAGGGCCGCTTGTATGTCGTGGCGACGCCGATCGGCAACCTGGAGGACATGACCGCGCGCGGTCTGCGCATCCTCCGGGAAGCTGACCTGATCGCCTGCGAAGACACGCGCCATTCCAAGCGGCTACTTGATCACTACGCCATTCAAACCCCTCTCACGAGCTACCACGAGCACAACGAAGCGCAGAAGGCGGACGTGTTGCTCGGCGAGCTCGAACGGGGCCGCAACCTCGCCCTGATTACCGATGCCGGCACGCCCGGAATCTCCGACCCGGGGTACCGCATCGTTCGCGCCGCGCGTCAGGCCGGCTTCGAAGTTGTGACCGTCCCAGGGCCGTCGGCGTGCGCGGCCGCGCTGGCGGTCAGCGGGCTTCCCACGGACCGCTTCACTTTCCACGGTTTCTTCCCGCGCAAGCGCGGCGAGGCGGACCGCCTGCTCGACGAAATCGCGCGTTCCGGCGGCACACACGTGTTCTACGAATCGCCCCACCGCCTGGTGGACGCCCTCGAGGCCGTGGCGGCGCGCTTGCCCGAGTGCGAGGTCTGCGTGGCCCGCGAATTGACCAAGATCCACGAGGAAGTGGCCCTCGGCACGCCCGGCGAACTGGCCACGCGATACGGCGCCGGGACCGTGCGCGGCGAATGCGTGCTGCTGGTATATTGCGAGGCCGGAGCGGGGGAGAAGGCGTGGGGGCCGGAGGAAATCCGGGAACGTGTTGATGCGGTAATGGATAGCGAGGGTCTCTCTCGGCGCGATGCCGTGCGGCGGGTTGCCGCCGAATTGGACCTCCCGCGCAACGCCGTCTATGAAGCGGCCACCGGCGGAGAAGACCAGGGATGATGCGCGATGGCGTGAACATCACACTGGTGCGAAATGTCGAGCGCTTCGCCATGGTTGCGCGCTACATCATGCTTTTCGCGATAACGCCGTTTTTCCTGTTCAAATTCGTTCGTTTCGATCGCGTGGACATGATCGTCGTCTGGAGCATTATCCTTCTGCACAACCTCTTCGTGCATTGGGTGCTGTTCGCCAAACGCGAGCGTCTCTTCGTCAGTTGGTTGAACTTCGCGATCTATTTCCTGGAAGCCAATCTGGTTGTCTACTTCACGGGTGGCGACGAAAGCGACGCATATATCCTCTATTTTCTGGTGATTATCGGCCTGGGAGCCTATCGCAGGCGGTTCGGTTCAACCCTGGCCGTGGCGCTGCTCTTTTGCGTGTCCTACATCATCGTGCTCTACGTCGACATGCTGAACGATGCCCTCCTGCATGAATCGGTTACCAACCTGGTATCGCGAATCGCGTTCCTGTTCATGAGCGGCTGGCTCGTCGGCGCCCTGAGCCGGCAATTGCGCCTGAGCGAGGAGAGCATCCGCGAACAGGCGGACGCGCTGGGTGCTTCCGAAATGACCCTGCGCGCCATCCTCGACAACACGGCGCAGCCCATCCTCGTGTACGACGAGCGGGAGTTCATCATCGAGGCCAACGAACGCGCGCGCGAATTCCTGCGCCTGCCAAGGGAGCAGTTGCTGGGCCGCCGCGTGCGGAGCTTCATGTTCGACGACGGCACCCTCCCCAACAAGTTCGCGGCGTTGCGCGCGCGGGGCGAATACCGTGGCGAACAGATCCTGGTGCGGGACAATGGGGAAGAGCGGACGGTGGATTTCCGCGTGCGCTCCTACATCCGCGACGGACAGCGCTTTTTCGTCGCCGTGGCCCACGACATCACGGAGCAGAAGAACCTTCAGGAAGCGACGCGGCTCGCCAACGCGCACCTCGAGCGCCTGAATCGCGAACTGCGCAACGTCGACCAGCTCAAGAGCAACTTCCTTTCGACGATCTCGCAGAAGCTGCGCTCGCCCCTTTCGGCGGTCCTGGGATTCCTCGAGATGCTTCTGCAGGAAGAACTGGGCGAACTCAATGTGGACCAGCACAACGCGCTGCAAACCTGCCGGCGAGCCACGTTGCGGGTGTTCCGGGTGGTGGACGAAGCACTAACCCTTACAGCGCGCGACCCCGTTCCGAACCGGCGTTCAACCGACCGGAAGCCTGCCAACGAAGATTGATATTTGGTCACTATGAGGGCTCATCCCGGCACGAAAAGGGTGCCTTCATGTAACCCCGAATTCCAATTCGGGGTCTTGGGTTGAGCGTAGCGCTGCGAAGAAAGAGCAAAGATCCCGAATTGGAATTCGGGGTTACATGAAGGCACCCTTTCATGCAAGGCGGTGGGCTGAAGAGGTTGCTTCGTCTGCCCCAGGGACGGATCACCCCGTCGGCTGGACCGACAACGCCTGCACGTCCTCGTCCGACAACTCCGCCATGGTCGCGGCCTTCCAGGGAGGAGGCAGCGGCATGTCGAACTCCCGCAGGCGATTCTCGTAGTGGCCCGAGAGAATCAGGTTGCGGAAATCCTGCGGCGTGCGGAACGGCACGCGCGTCTCGACCCAGAACTTGTTCATGAAATTCAGACCGTGCGCGTCCGAGGAGTGCAACTCGGCAAGGTGGTAGCGCTGGGCATATTCATGAGCCGTGTCGAGGTGCGACGGGTCCGAATGGTTGCAGGTGCGCGTTTCAAGAGCGTCCACAAGCCGGCAGAAGTCCGGCAGAGCGTCGTTAAACCGGAAAGGATGCGCCAGCACCGTCAGAAAACCGTCCGAGCACGCCTGGGCCAGCACCTCTTCCGGGGTCCTGAGCGTCTCGTAAATCGGATCTTCCGCCCCGAGGACGAGCAGATCGAGGCGTTGGGGCAGCGAAATCTCGATTCCACCGAAAATGTGCAGGCTTTCGCACATCTCGCGCAGCTCCGCCAGGTCGCGGCCGGGCCACACGCGGTTATGTTCCGTGATGAAGATGGCATCATATCCGCTCGCTTCCGCCATCGCGGCGAGCTCGCGCGGCGGGATCTTCGAGCAGGGCGAGTACGTGTCGGTGTGGGAGTGTATTTCTACTTTCATCGGAATTTCCCGGTTATAAGTGCGTAAAGCCATACCGTATCTCAACGGCGTAACCGTGTACAGAATTATAACACGCGTTCCGGAATTGGTCCGGATTTCTGGAATTCGCCCGAAATATCCACAATTCGGCCCGTTTCCGGACGCGGTCAGGCTCGTTCAACTGCCTTACACAACACGCAACGCCTGTTACTTATTTTCGGCAGCATGCGCAATCCGGTGAATTCTGAACGATGAATGAAGGTCCAAATCGTCCTTTATTCTTTTATAGTACTTGCGAAATCACTCCACATTACCCTTCCGCCAAGACCCCTCTTCATTCTTAATTCAGCACTCATCATTCAGCATTCTTGACTGGCTTGCCTCCCTCATGAGACAATCGCCCCTTCCGTTCGCGAGGCGTTCCGGGCCGTGAATTCAACGGCAGTGGTTCGGCGGCAACGGGGGGAAACCGGGGGCTCGTCACCTATCCGGGCGGGCAACAATCGTTTTCACAATGAGTCGGTAAACGGCGGAAGTGTAAGGAGAAAGCCATGGCTAAGCTGGAAGGCAAGGTGCTCGTCGCGCAGGGCGGCGGCCCCACGGCCGTTATCAACCAGAGCCTCGTGGGCGCCGTCATCGAGTCGCGCAGGTATCCGCAGGTCACGCGGGTATACGGCGCGCTCCACGGCGTGAACGGGATCATCAATGAAGAATTCCTGGACCTCACCGAAGCGACCACGCACAACCTCGAAATGGTTGCGCGCACGCCCTCCTCGGGGATGCTGTCCACGCGCGATAAGCCGGACGTGGCCTATTGCCGCCAGATCTTCGAGGTCTGCAAGGCCCACGGCGTCCGCTACTTCTTCTACTGCGGCGGCAACGACAGCGCCGACACCTGCCGCATCGTGAACGAAGAGTCGAACAAGGCCGGGTACGAGCTGCGCGTCATCCACGTCCCGAAGACCATCGACAACGACCTCAAAGTCACCGACCACTGCCCCGGCTACGGTTCCGCGGCCAAGTTCGTGGCGCAGGCCATTGCCGGCGCGAACCTCGATAACCGCGCGCTGCCGGGCGTCTACATCGCGATCATCATGGGACGTCACGCGGGCTTCCTGACCGCCGCGGCCGGCCTCGCGAAGAAGTTCCCGGACGACGGTCCGCACCTGATTTACCTGCCCGAGCGCCCGCTCACGAAGGAAAAGTTCCTGTCCGACGTGAAGGAAGCCTACGAGAAGTACGGCCGCTGCATCATCGCGGCGTCGGAAGGCATCGTGGACCCGAGCCACACCCCCATCGCGGCCCAGTTCACCGGCGGCGAGAAGGACTCCCACGGCAACGTGCAGCTCTCCGGCACGGGCGCCCTCGGCGACCTCCTCAGCTCCTGGGTCAAGAACGACCTTAAGATCAAGCGCGTCCGGAGCGATACGTTCGGTTACCTCCAGCGCAGCTTCCTCGGTTGCGTCAGCGAAGTCGACCAGCGCGAAGCGCGCGAAGTGGGCGAGAAAGCCGCTCAATACGCGATCTGGCACAACCTCGACGGTTCCGTGGCCATCAAGCGCGTCGGCGATTACGCGGTCGAATACTTCCTGGCCAAACTTCAGGACGTGGCCCGCGAGAGCGTCTGCGTGCCCGATAAGTTCATCAACGCCGACGGCAACGGCATCACCGACGCCTTCATCAAGTACGCGGCACCGTTGGTCGGCCAGATGCCGCCCATGGACCGCATCTCCGCCCCGAAGGTGGAAAAGATCCTGAAGAAGTAGCGTCGTTAGTAAATGAGACCAGGGTCCCGGGCTTCGAGAGGAGTCCGGGGCTTTTTCTTTAAGGTTCCGGGGGCCGGGTTCAGGGTTCCGGATAGAATGGTCTTGCATTTACCCCGAACCCCGAACCCGGACCCCGGAACCCTATTCCTCCCTTGCTATCCCCCTCAGCCGGGTCTACCATAATCGCAAACAGGAGAAATAAAGGATGGATAAGATCCGCATAGGCTTTGTCGGGTTGGGCGGGATTGCGCGCATCCGCCACGTCCCGGGTCTCAAGGCATTGGAAGGCGTGGAACTCGTGGCGGTGGCGAACCGCTCGCGCGAAACGACCGAAGCTGCGGCTCGGGAGTTCGGCATTCCCAACGCGTGCGACAGTTGGGATGAACTTGTACACAGGGACAACGTCGACGCCGTTTTCATCGGCACCTGGCCTTACATGCACTGTCCCGTGACCCTGGCGGCGCTCGAGGCCGGCAAGCACGTCTTCTGTCAGGCCCGGATGGCGATGAACTTCGACGAAGCGCGGCAGATGTACGACCGTGCGCGAGGTTCGGGTCTGGTGGCGGGGCTGTGTCCGGCGCCGTTCGGGCTCAGTATCGATTCCGCCGTCAAGCGGCTCCTGCGCGAGGGGGAACTGGGGACCATTCGCCTGGTGCGGGTGCAAAGCTTCTCGAACGCCTTCGTGAACCCCGATACGCCCATGACCTGGCGCAAGGACGAGCGTCTCTCGGGCCTCAACATGCACACCCTGGGCATGTACATCGAGGTGATCCATCGCTGGTTCGGGTGGACCCGTTCCGTGTTCGGCGCGGACACGCAGGTATTTGTTCCGGAACGGATCGATTTGGAAGGGGTGCGCCGTAAAGTGAAGATTCCGGACCAGATTACCTTCAGAGCCACGATGGAATCCGGGTTCCCGGTGCAATACGCCATCAGCGCGGCGGTCCATCACGGCATGGACGCTATTGAAATCTACGGCAGCAAAGCCACCCTGCGCTACGACGTCAACGCGGACGTGCTGTTCGGAGGGACCGAGGGCGGGGCGATGGGCCGCGTGGCCGTGCGCCCGGAAGAGGCGTACGACGTGGAGCATTGGAGCGTCGAACGCGATTTTGTGGCGGCTACTCGAGGCGAAGGAGAATACCGCCCCGATTTCGACGACGGCATGAGGTACATGCAGGTAATCCAAGGCGTCTACGCCGCCGCCGCTACCCGCTCCGAAGTGACGTTGCAGTAACAGCGGAAGGTTCCGAAAGCGGGGACATTTTCCACTTTTGGCTGGGAGGGCTGGTTGACTGTTGGAGTGGAAGCGGAGCAGGCGGCTCCGTGGCACATCGGAAGCTCATCAAAAGTGGAACAGTCCCCGTTTTCGGAAAACAGGGACTGTTCCATTTTCCGTATGTACTTCAGACTTCCTCACACCCAAACCGGAAAATGGAGACTGTCCCTGCTTTCCGATCCGAATGACAATCTCCATGCATCTTTTTGGCGCACTCCGGGTATTGTAGACGCAAGCGAAATTGTGCCTGGCCCGCTCCGCGCATTTGGGACCCATTTGGAAAAG
Source organism: FCB group bacterium (assembly GCA_034004565.1). Taxonomy (GTDB): domain Bacteria; phylum Hydrogenedentota; class Hydrogenedentia; order Hydrogenedentales; family SLHB01; genus JAVEWL01. The sequence goes on from JAVEWL010000064.1 coordinate 9,429, forward strand.
CGCGCGCGAGGGAGCATAATTGTTTGAGTTTGTCGGTGCGTCTCGACTCGGCTGCGGAGTAGTGCCATGCGCTTTCTAACCAAACCCATCATTGTCATCGCGATGATCCTCTTGAGCATCGTATCGGTCTGGACGACCTATAAGAGCCTGACCGACTCGATCCTGCCGGAACCGCTCGTGGGGATTCCCCTGCCCAACGGCATCGTCTGGCAATGCTCGGTATTTGCGTTTCTGCTTTCCGGGGCGATTGGGATGATGCTGTTCGCCCTCAAGATGGCCATCATCGACGACCAGAAGCGCCTGAACGTCTTCGGGCTTATCGGCATGAGCCTCGTGGCGTCGATTTCAATCGCGTTCAATATGGACGTGCTGTACCGCACGGCGAAGAAGGACTTCTACCTCAGCTATTCCTACAACCAGATGCGCTCGGTCTATGACTCGTATCTTTCGGAGGTGCAGACCGAACTCGCGGAGCGCAAGGCGTCCATCGAGAAGGGCGTTGCCAAGCAGGAAGGGGAGCTGGATGCGGAGGTCAAGGGATTGCGCGCGGCGCCTCAGGGTTACGGCACCCGCGCCAAGGAAGAAGACTATAAGCTGACGGTGCTGAGCAAGACGGCCGCCGTGGACCTGGCGGCCATCGAGCAGGCCATCGCGGCGGAGAAGCGTGCCGACGAACTGCTGGCCGCCGCCGCGCCCCAGACCATTCAGGGCATCCAGGACTTGCAGAACCAGTTGCGCGTCGCCGTGAAAGATGCCGGGGCCGTGGCGGGGCTGCCTTTGCCGCCCGCGGTCCAGACCAACAGTCCGCTGTTTGCCGTGTTCTCGAACCTGATGGATTGGAAGACCATTGGCCTGTTCGAGGTGTTTATCCTCGTGCTGGCTTTTCTGCTTGATCTGGGCGATATCGTGGGGTATTCGCTGGTGCCCAACAAGCCGGTTGAGAAGAAGACGCGTCCTTATCTGCGCCCGATGCCCGACTTCATGGCGGCCGAGGTGATTCCGCCGCCCTCCGGTGGGACGGAGACGGCGCTGCCCGAGCAGAAACGTGACGCGGAGACCCTGCCCGCGCCCGCCGAGGAAAGCGCTTCCGCCGCCCCGCGCCGGGGCATGAGTTTCCGCCGAAGAAGGTGAGACGGGACCGTTGCGACTACCCCTCTAATTCTGGTCTGTTGTGCGTTGCAGGCGGAGGCCGTAGTGCCATGGAGGCAAGTCTATGAACTTGTCCTCTATCTCGACAGAAAGACCGGTCTTGCGCGCCCAGTCAATAATTGTCTCCGGTTTTGGACGTATCTGAAGGTCGGGGCCTCGCGGTGTGGCGGGGTCGTGGCGCCAGTGAATCACGAGAACGTGCCCCCCGTGTCGAACCACCCGTGCCGCCTCCCTCAAAAGGCGAAGCGGTTCCTCGCAATGCAGGATGTTGAATAGCAAGCAGGCATCTTGAGATTCGCTGGGATCGTCGAAGCCGTCCTTAAACACGTCCCGTTCGACACACCGGATGTTTTCGACCTTGGCATCGTTGGCGCGCTGGCGTGTACGTGCGACCATTTCCGGTTCGATGTCGTAGGTGCGCAACAGCCCGGAAATACGCTGGGCCACCGGAACTGAGAAGGTCCCATAACCGCAGCCGAGTTCGACGACATTCCCGATCATGCCATCGATTTGCAGGCGGCTCAGAATCAAGTCCACGTCGAACAGGATTTCCCAGTAGGCCTCTTCGGGCATCCCGCTTTCACGCAGCTTCATAACCGGGAACTCCCCTACACCGTAATCACTTTGTCGGAATCGCGTATGATTTCGTAGTGGTCTTTTAACGTGGACAACGGACAAATCTCGGAGCCTTGCGATTCCCGAAGCTTGAGACACGTTCCGCAAGCCAGGAATTGGCCTCCCGACTCCAATACCTTTTTCGCCTGACCTTTGACGTCGAATGTGGGATCGTCGATTCTGTCGATGTCCACACTGCGGCCCGACAGGAATACTCTCACGGTGTCTCCCTGCTCCAGGCTGTAATTGGCAAGACGTAATGCATTGAACACGGTCTCCGGGTCAGATTGAGTGATAATGATGCCGAGTCTCATGAACTCCCCTCCATCTTTACGATCACATAATTCATGGGGATCCATCGCCCTTTGCGATGCCATCAATGTGCTATCCCTTCTTGCTTCATATGATCGGCGGCGCGCAATACGCCGTCCTCCATTTCAAAGGTTCGGTCGAAGACATCGAGCGCCCGGTGGTCGTGGGTGACGACGATGACGCCGGCATTCTGCTCGTGGGCCACTTGGCGGAAAAGCTCCATTACTTGACGGCCCCGCACGCTGTCGAGGGCGGCGGTGGGTTCATCGGCAAGAATGAGGTTCGGGCGGTTTGCCAGCGCCCGCGCCACCGCGACGCGTTGTTGCTCGCCGCCGGAAAGTTTCGAGGGCAGGTTGTCGGCGCGTTCGCCCACGCCCAAGTACTCCAGCAATTCCATCGCCCGCAGCTTGGCGGTACGGGATGGAAAGTCATTAATCTCCATCGCAAGGCGCACGTTCTCCGCAGCCGTCAGGAAGGGGATCAGATGGGCTTTCTGGAAGACGAAGCCCAAGTGTTTCCGGCGAAAACGGCGGACGTTGACTAGCAATCGATGGATATCGAACACGGTGGTCCCGCCGATGATGATGCGGCCCTCATTGGGCGTCAAGATCAGCCCTATGATGGTTAGTAGTGTCGATTTGCCTGCGCCGCTTGGACCAAGCAGCGCCACGATCTCGCCACGAGCCACGGTGAGCGTGGCGTCGCGCAATGCGACGACTTCGGTGTGGCCTGCGCCGTAGATCTTTGTCAAGCCGTAGGCTTCCAAGGCGGTCTTGCCGTTACTCAGTGCGTCGTTCATGACAGCACCTCGCTTGGTTCGACGTTCAGGGCTTTGACAATACCGAGCAGACTCGCGAGAATCGATATGCCCGCGACGACACCACCCAACAACCACAAATCCTCGGGGATGATAATCACCGCGCGCGGAAACAGTGGAAAAACCCACAGGCCTATACAGTATGCGACCAAGTACCCCAAGCCCCCGAGCAGAAGCGCCTGTTGCAGGATCAGGCCGAGAATGACGCCGTTGCGAGCTCCCATTAGCTTGAGCATCGCGATGTCGTGAAGTTTGTCGAGTGTGAGAGTATAGAGGATCAGGGCCATGATAATGCCCGATATGATAATGAGTAGAATACGAAACAACCCAATTTGGCGGCGGGCCTTGTCCACCATGCCGGCCACCAGCAGTTGCCGCTGGTCGTCCGAGGAATAAACCGAGACATCCGGCCATTGGGCAATAACTGACCGCACTTGAATCAAATCGGCGCCGGGCCGGAGCGTGACCAATACTGCGCTGACATCCGGCGGGCCAAGGGCGGGAATACCCGAGGAGGGACCGAGGCCGCGCTCGATCATCTGCGGCACGGTGCGCCCCAGGTCGATCCGCTCGGCCCGATTATAGCGGGCGGAACGTTCCAGGCGGATCGCTTCGCCCGAACGGTCGAACTGAATGGCTTGCGCGTCATGAAGGGTGAAGAAGGCCATGGGATCCCCGGCCGTCGAGGTCATGGCACGCGTGTGACCGATGACGGTATAAGTGTTCTTGCCGAGTCTTACTTTCTCGCCAATGGGCAGTTTGAGCGACTCGTCGGCGATCATTTCGTAATGAGCCCGGCCCAAGATCCGCCCGGCCACAATGGGTAACCACTGGCCCCGGTCCTCCGGCCAGGCCAGGCCTTGAAGCGTGAATCGCAGAGGCCGGCCGTTCCATTCCCGCTGGATGATCGTCGAGACGAAACCGCCACTGCTGAGCACGCCTGGGACGGCGCGGACACGGTTCTCCAAGTTGGCCGGGACGCGCGAGACCTCCGCGAAAGGCCCCCGCGTGTCTTTCTGAACCACCCACAGGTCGGCGTCGATCCTGTCCACCAAGAGCGTCGCTTCCTGTATCATGCCCTGGTAGATGCCGCCCATTCCCATGACCAACATCAACAGCAATCCCAAGCCGATGGTCGTCAGCACGAACCGGCCGAAGCTGTGACGAATATCGCGGCTGGCAAGATTCACGGGGCACTCACGGGCGCAACGGCCCGGCCCTCGGTCAACGGCTTGTCCTTGGGGTCATGGAGCCAAATGACGGCCTCTCCGGCGGTCAAGCCCTTGGTGATCTCGACGGTCTCCGCTCCGCGCAGGCCCAGGGTCACGCTCCGCCACTGAGCATGTCCGGCATGATCCACGAAGAGCCCTGCCTGGTCCTCTTGCCAGGCAATCGATTGCTGAGGCGCAAGTAGAGCCTGATCTTTTCGGGCCGTTTGTATATAGACCTCGGCCCGCTGGCCAACGGCCCAAGTCTTGGGGAGGTCTTTGACCGTCACATCTACCAAGAACTCCCGCGTCTCCCGGTCCGCCAAGGGCGCCAAGCGGGCGACCGTGCCGTTGAATGTCCTGTCCGGATTGGAGCGGAATACGACACGGGCTGGTTGGCCAACGGCCAGGGACTCCATGGCCGTTTCGTCCACCCACGCCGATATCCACATCTGTTCGGTAGAGATGATTTGCAGAATCTCACTGCCTGGAACGATAATGTCGCCCGGCTCTCGACTGCGGCGAAGAACCAAGCCATCAAAGGGGCTGGCGAGCTGGGTGTCCGCCAAGC
>JAVEWL010000756.1:0-3045 GCA_034004565.1 FCB group bacterium
CTGCTGCTGGGGATGTCGGCCATGGCCGCGTACGCGGTGTTCAGCCGGCGCTGGATCTTGGAACGGGTGGGCTTCGGACTCATTTTTTGCGGTGCCATGTTCATGCTGCTTGAGGAAACGGATTACGGCACGACCTTCCACGAGTTCTTCACCACGTCACGCCCTTACGGGTGGTTTACGCCGCACCGCGAATGGGACCATGAGGTCATCCACCAGATCAAGGTCGAGGAATCGTTCAGCCTGCACAACCGGCTCGACCTGACCGATGTCATGAAACGGGCAAACGACCTTTTCCTCATTCTCTTCTTCGGTATTGTGCCGCTGCTGGCGTGGCGCGTCCGGCGGCCCTGGCTGTCCTATATCGCGCCGGAGCGTTGGGCCATAGCGACCCTCATCACGATTTACGTGCTGCGGGAAATGACTCACCTGCTCGGCGGCTGGGAAAAGATGGTTCTGTTTGACGCGGCCGGCGCAGCCGGACCGGGAGCGGTGGGCGAAATCAGCGACAAGCTGCCCGAGGACAGCTCTGTGTACGGGTACTATCTGCACATGGTTTCGCTTCAGGCGGCGGAGACGGGGAGAACCATGACTCGGGAACTCGGCATGATCAGCAAGAACCTTTCCGAGTTCCGTGAATTGAACGCATATTATCTGTACTTCGTCCACCTGGCCACGGTTGTGTTCCTGCGCCGCCCGCCGTTTGACCGCACGGACACCGGCGGCACGGTAACCGGAGGTCCGCTGGTCCCTTCCGAACCGGCATGCTGAATCAACGCCGGGAACCGCCGCCTTCCGTTGCCGTTCACGCGCCGGCGATATCCTTGTGATACTCCTGCAAGGCCTTGACCTCCGAGGGTCCAGCTTTTCGCGAGGCGATGCCCTTGGCTGCGGCGATGGCGGCGGCGGTGGTCGTGACATATGGAATCTTGTACGCGATGGCGGCCTTGCGGATGTAGGAGTCGTCCGCCTGGCTGCCCTTTCCGCCGGGTGTGTTGACAACCAGTTGAACATCCCCGTTCTTGATGATATCCACCAGGTGCGGGCGCCCCTCGTGCAGCTTGTTGACCGGCTGCGTCTCGATGCCCTGTCGCGCCAGAAATTCGTGCGTGCCCCGGGTGGCCATGAGCTTGAAACCCATGGCGCTGAACTGGCGCGCCGCCTCCACAATGCCGCCCTTGTCCGGCTCGGCCACGGTGATGAGCACCCCGCCCGCTTCCGGCAGGGTCTGCTGGGCGGCCTCCTGCGCCTTGAAGAAGGCCAGGCCGAAGGAGCCGGCCATGCCCAGCACTTCGCCGGTTGACCGCATCTCGGGGCCGAGCACTGGGTCCACCTCGGGGAACATGCTGAACGGGAACACGGCCTCCTTCACGCCGAAGTGGGGCACGGCCCGTTGCCGCAGGCCGGCGTCCGCCAGGTTCTCGCCGAGCATGATCCGCGTCGCCACGTGCGCCATGGACACGTTGCAGACCTTGGAAACAAGGGGAACGGTGCGCGAAGCGCGCGGATTGGCCTCCAGAATGTGCACGGTGTCGTTGGCGATGGCATACTGAATGTTCATCAGGCCGACGACGCCGAGTTCCACGGCGATGCGGCGCGTGTACTCGGTGATGGTCTCGATGTGCTTGGGCGGAATGCTGATGGGGGGAATGACGCAGGCGGAGTCGCCGGAGTGCACGCCCGCCAGTTCGATGTGCTCCATGACCGCGGGCACAAACGCGTCCCGCCCATCCGAAATCGCGTCGGCCTCCGCCTCGATGGCGTTCTCGAGGAACTTGTCGATGAGAATGGGGCGTTCCGGAGTGATCTCGACAGCGGCGGTCACGTATTGTCGCAGCATGGCCTCGTCGTGGACGACCTCCATTCCCCGGCCACCGAGCACGTAGGAGGGCCGAACCATGAGCGGATAGCCGATGTCGGCGGCAATCTGCAACGCCTCTTCCAGATTGATCGCCATCCCCGACTCCGCCTGAGGAATGCCCAGCCGCTGCATGACCTGCCGGAACCGGTCGCGGTCCTCGGCGAGGTCGATGGTGTCCGGCGGGGTGCCGATGATGCGCACGCCCGCCTCCGCGAGATCCCGGGCGATATTGAGCGGGGTCTGGCCGCCGAACTGGCAGATGACGCCCTCGGGCTTCTCCTTTTCGTAGATGCTCAGGACGTCCTCGACGGTGAGCGGCTCGAAGTAGAGCTTGTTCGAGGTGTCGTAGTCGGTTGACACGGTCTCCGGATTGCAGTTCACCATGATGGACTCGAAGCCCATGTCCCGAATGGCAAACGCCGCGTGCACGCAGCAGTAGTCGAACTCGATGCCCTGGCCGATGCGGTTCGGGCCGCCGCCGAGCACCATGACCTTCCTGTTCGAGCTCACGGGCACCCGGTCCGGCGCGTTGTAGGTTGAATAGTAATAGGCGGCGTCCTCGACGCCGCTCACGGGCACCGCGTCCCACGCTTCCACCACGCCCTGCGCCGTGCGCTGATCGCGGATTCGCTTCTCGGGCACGCCGAGGATCTGCGCGAGGTAACGGTCGGCGAAGCCGTCGCGTTTCGCGCGGGCCAGCAGTTCGCCCGGCAGTTCCGCACCCTTGTGCCGGAGGATTTCCTCTTCCAGGTCCACCAGTTCCTTCATCTGCTCGATGAACCACCGCTTGATGTGGGTGACCCGGTGCAGTTCATCCATGTCGGCGCCTTTGCGCAGCGCCTCGTACATCACGAATTGGCGTTCGCTCGTGGGGAACTTGAGCAGGCTCATCAGGTCTTCGAGCGGGCGGCAGTTGAAGTCCTTCGCAAAACCGAGTCCGTGGCGGCCGTTTTCGAGCGAGCGGATGGCCTTCTGGAACGCCTCCTTGTAGTTCTTCCCGAGGCTCATGACTTCACCGACCGCGCGCATCTGCGTGCCCAGCTTGTCTTCCACACCCTGGAACTTCTCGAACGCCCACCGTGCGAACTTGACCACCACATAGTCACCGGACGGGGTGTACTTCTCAAGCGTGCCGTCGCGCCAGTAGGGGATTTCGTCGAGCGTGAGCCCGCCGGCCAGCAGCGCGG
>JAVEWL010000757.1:0-3044 GCA_034004565.1 FCB group bacterium
TCCCAGGGGGAGAGGGGGGAAGACTCCAGAAGGGCGAGGGCTTTCTCCCTCTCCCCCTGGGAGAGGGTTGGGGTGAGGGCTTCCGCGCGACACCATGTGTTACAAATGCCGAATCCGTACGCAATGACCGTTAAAGGATATCGAGATCATGCCGGAACATGAACAGAAGCTGGGCCTGCAGGGGGCTTTGAAGGCCACCACGCGCATTGGGGGCAGCGGGGAACCTAAGATTGGGCCTGAGGAGTTTATGTCGGTTGCGGAGCGCTTTGGTTTCTCGGAATCGGCATTGGCGCGCATCCGCGAGATTGTCGAAGGCGAAGACTGGGGCGAGGGGCCGTTCCTGGCGAATTACTATGCCAACGTGCCCGAGACCAAGGTGCGGGCGTTCGAGCGCGTGGCGCGCGAGGTATTCGGCACGCGCTACGCAATGGGCGTCAGCTCGGGTTCGGCGGCGTTGCATGCGGCGTTCGTGGCCGTGGGCGTGGGGCCGGGGACGGAGGTGATCTGCCCGGCGGTAGGCTTCATCGCGACGGCGGCGGCCGTGGTGATGGCGGGCGGCGTGCCGGTGTTTTGCGATGTGGACGAGTCGCTGCATATGGACGCGCGAAAGCTGGCCGGATTGATCAACGGACGCACGGTGGCGGTCGCGCCGACGCACGTGATGGGCGGCGTGGCGGACATGGAACCGATCCTGGCCGTGGCCGCCGAGCACAGCCTCGCGGTGGTCGAGGATTGTGCGCAGTCCTGCGGCGCGACCTATCGCGGCAAGCACGTCGGTACCCTCGGCGACGTCGGCTGCTTCAGCATCTCGGCCTACAAGATCGTGGGCGGCGGCGAAGGCGGGCTGATCCTGACCGACGGCGAGTTGATCCACGAGCGTGCCAGCCAAATGTGCGAGGCGGGCGGACTGTGGCGTCCGGACCGATTTGCTCCGCCGCGCTATGCGGGCGAGTTGTTCTGCGGGACGAATTACCGGATGTCGGAACTCGAGGCGGCGGTGGACGTGGTGCAACTTGGCAAGGCGCGCGAGGTGGTGCAACGCTTCAACCGCGTGAAGCGTCGCGTGCTCTCGAAGCTGCGGCCGTATCGCGAAATCACCCCGCAGAAGATCAACGACCTCGACGGCGAGGTGGGCTATACACTGCGGTTTTACCCGGAGTCGGTGGAACTCGGCCGGCGAATCGTTGACGGCCTGCAGGCCGAGGGGATCGCTTCCGGCATGCGTGGTCGCAACGCGGCGCCGGACTGGCACATCTACCACGACATGTATCCTGTGGTACTCAAAGGCAGCGCCACCCCTGATGCCTGCGCGTCGTATTGCCCGCATTACCGCGAGCGTGGCGGCAACATCGAGTACCACCAGGGCGACTGCCCCGTCGCGGACGATCTTTTCGAGCGCGTTATCACGATTCAGTTGAACCAGTGGTACGCCGAGGCCGACTGCGATGCCCTTGCGGACGCGATTAACCGGGTTCTCTCCGACTGCTGCAAGCCGGACGACAGCGCCACGCCGTGGATTCCGGCTTAGGGCTTCGACAAGGTTCCCATATTTCTCATGCTTCCCATACTTCTCATGGGAGGTATGGGAGCTTTGAGAACCATGAGAGCACATGCGTGTGAGGCGACCTGTGCCTCGTAGTTCCTCATTCCTTTTCCAGACGAAGTTTCTTGACTTCGGGGGGCGTGATAGCAAACATACGTGTAATAGTCAGGGAACGGAAGGAAGGCTCGAGTAGATGGCGGAAAAGCCCTCGAAAGTCCCCACATTAACCGTCATGGTGCTCCACCCGCCCTTGTTGGCGATTTACAGGGTCCTGTTGCTGTACGCCAACAATATGGACAAGTCGCCACTGACTGCCGTGGTGCGCCCGGCGCTGATGCTGGCGGCCGCGGCCGTTGCGCTGTGGTTGGCGCTGTGGGTGCTGTTGCGCAACAAGTACAAGGCCGGGATTGTGGCGTCGATCCTGGTCGTGGCGGCGCTGACGGGGTGGCACGTTCTCGAATACGTCATCGACAGCTACCTGCCGCTTCTGTCGGGGTTTCCCCAGGAAGGCTTTTATTTTGCCTACGCGACGGCGATTGGCGTAGGGCTTCTTTATATCGCCCGGCGGAACTGGAACCGGCCGGGGCGCGCGGCGGCGCTGATGGCGGCGAGCCTCGTGGCGGTCATCGCGGTGATGCTGACCGTGGTGTTTGTGCTGGCGCCGGCGTACGGAACGGGGCCGGCGTGGGCAATGGTCGTCTACGTGGCGGCGGTGGGGGTGCTGCTGGTTTACGTGCTGCAACGCAAGGGCCAGTTCGTCACTATCACGCAGACGGCCAACTGGTTTGCGATTATTCTTGTCGCGATTTCGATAGCGCTGATCGTGGTGCACCGTCCGGTATCGCCGGCGTCCACGACCGCCGCGCTCGAGGCAGAGCCGCTGCCGGGCATGGAAGCGGTTGGGGCGCCGGCGGCCAAACCTGACATCTATTTTATCGTGCTGGATGGTTACGCGCGGTCCGATGTGCTTCGGAACGTTTATGGCTACAACGAGATGCCCTTCTTCAACGCGATGCGCGAGAAGGGCTTCTGGATTTCCGACACGAGCTACGCGAACTATTCCGAGACGGTGCCGTCGCTGACGTCCTGCCTGAACATGGACTTGCTGCAGGACATCCTGCCGATTCAGGACGGCGAATCGTCCGCGGCGGCGTTGCTGGGGTTGTACCATTACAACCGGACCTACGCCTTCCTGAAGAAGCAGGGCTACGAAATTCTGGCGTTTTCGCCGGGAGCCGAACTGCTCGAACCCAGGTCGAACGTGGACCAAATCCTGAAGCCGCCGCATTCGTTGAGCGAGTTCGAGTCGGTGTTAATCGAAACCTCTCTGGTGGCCCGTGCCTTTGAATTGCGCGACTACTGGCGCCACGGCTCGACTTTTCATTCGAGTGACATCTTGCAGCGTCAGCGGGTCATTTTTGCACGCTACGAGATTGGCCGGCTGGCCGCGCTCAAATCGGACGCTCCTCGGTTCATTTTCGCGCCGATGCTCGTGCCGGAG
>JAVEWL010000758.1:0-3044 GCA_034004565.1 FCB group bacterium
CTGGCGCGGGGGCTGCTTCGGGCGCGGCGGCGTCGGGCGCAGGCGGGGCCGGGGCGGCTTCCGGTGCCGGAGCGGGGAGCTCGATCGCCGGGGCCGCAACGGGGGCGGCCGGCATGACGTTCTCCAAGCCCGGGATTGCCGGCGCGGGGAGCGCGGCCGCGTCGGGAGCGGTGTTGACCAGCACTTCCTTCGTGGCAAGGAGGGTCATCACGTCTTCGGGCGCGAGGAGGAACACCTTGTCCTTGCCGGTGAGCGTGGCCTGGTGGCTGCCGTTCACTTCGGGACCGATGGACAACACGTTGTCCGCTCCGTTCAGGTTGAACTGGACCGTTGCGATGGGCGCGGCGTCCAGGGCGGCCTTGTCGAAGAGGATCTCCGTGGCCTGGATGCCGACGAGCGCGGACGCGAGATTCTCGAGGTTCGCGCCGTTGGCGGGTTGCGGCGCGCCGTTCAGTGTGAGGGTCCACTGGGCCTGGCCTTCGCCGCGCGTGGCGTCAAACGAGGTCTCGCCGTAGGTCGCGGCAATACGCATGATGTCGAGCGCGGTGGCATTGAGGAGCGTCCGCTCGAAGAGGTCCGCCGGTTTGACGAAGACCTTATCGACGGAACTTTTGGCCATGACCAGCGCGGTGGGGTTGCTGTCGAGGCGCGCGTAGTTGCCCGCGGTGCTCTGCGACGGGTTGCCCAGCGCGATGGTGTGCTGCTGGTCGGGCGCGACGGTGAAGGTCACCTGGCGCTGGGGTGTTTCGAGGCCGCGGCCTTCGGCCGACTGTGCGTAGTCCTCGGCGTGCCATTGCGCGAGGGTGGCCGCGATGGTGTCGAGGGTGTTCGTTTGCGGGCTGAAGCCGGCGAGAGGGCTTTCCACTTTCCACGCGCCGTTCTCACGGACGATGACGACGTTCCCTTCGGGCTGCGTGAATTCGACGCGGTTAACGCTGGTCGGCTCGGCGGCGATTTCGGCCAGCGCGAACAGCTTCTCGCCCTTCGGGAAGACGTTCTCGAAGGTGTTCGGGGTGACGTGGTAGATGGGATTGCCGGGCTTGCCCACGACGCGCAGGTAGGCGTCGTCGGAATCGGGATTGGGACGCCCGCCTTCGATAACGGTTTCGGCTTCCTGGCCCTTGACCTTGAGTGTTGCGCGGAAGAGCGGCTGTTCGAGTCCGTATTCCGCCGCCTTGGCCGGATCGACCACGCCGATGGCGTAAAGCGATTCGATGCCGCGCAGGAAAGCCGGGGCCGCGCCGTCCTTGATGGCCTTGCCTTCGGGGGCGCCTTCGGCCACGGCCCATTCGGCGACGGGCGCGGGCTTTGGAGCCTCGGGCGTGGCCGCGGCGTCTTCAGGCTTGGCCTCTTCCGCAGGCATCTCTTTCTGCTCGATAACAAGCTGCTTATCCGGCATGGCCATCGCGATGCGCTCGATGGTATCGGGCTCGAACTTCACGATCTGCTTGTCCACCCAGGCTTCCGCAGTGAGCTCGCTCTGGCCCGCGTTCGGGTTGATGCCCGCGTCGGTGCGCAGGTTCACGTTGGTCTGGTAGACCTTGTTGCTGTCGGCGGGGCGGACGAAGGCGGTCTGATAATCGGCCGCCTTACCGGACAGCAGGTGCGCCACGGGCTTGTCCTCGTCCTTCTTGTAGAGCAGAACGTGGAAGCTCTTGGGCTCGGTGAGCTCGTAGCTTTCCAGCGCGTCCGCGCCCTCATTGACGGGACGGGCTTCGCCTTTGAGTCCCGCCATCTTCTCGAGGAACGCGTCCATCTTCTCTTTGCTGACGGGCGCGTTGAACTGTGACGGCGTCATCCAGGTCGTGCCGTCGCCGGCGCGGGCCAGGACGACCTTCTTGTCCGGCGCCTCGCCCTGGTAGAACTCGATCTTGGCGATGTCGTCCGCCTTGATGTCCTGGGGCACCAGCGGGGTCAGGCCGGCTTCGATCGTGATATCCGCGGGTTTATCCTGCCGCTCCTTGAGCAACACGAGCCCGACCAGGACCGCGGTGACGATTGCGAGTATCGCAAGTTGCTTCGGTTTCATCGTATGCCTCCGAGAGATTCCGTGGTCATTCTTCCGCTATTCCGCTGCATAGTTCATGGTGTAGGCGTTGCGCCGGTTCCGCCGCACGGCCGCCACGGAGATTCCGACGGCGGCGATCACGATGCTGCCGAGGGCGTAATTCACGAACTTCCAGAAGGTGCGCACGCCCGGGGTCGGCTTCGGAATGGCGCGGTCGGCCTGCTTCATGCCGCGCACTTCAACGAGGCGCTCGTCGAGGCTGACGGCGTCGACGCTGTTCAAGATGAGGTCGATGTTGTTCGCTCCCTCGAGGAAGTTCTTGCGGAACATCTCGGAACCGCCCACGAGTAAGAGCTTGCCGGGGGCTGGGGTGACCGGCGTGGCTTCGCCTTCCTCGGGCGGAGGCGGCATGTCGGGCCGCTGCTGCCGGGGCTGATCCCACTTTGGACGTTCTTTGCCGCTGTAGACGTCGGGGAACTGGCCCGTGATCATCGCCATGACCGGGTAGGACTTCAGGCCGGTCTTTGGCGCTTCGTAGTAGGTGCCTTCAATGGGGGCATCGGCCGGAACCGTCCAGGCCTTGTCCGAGGTGGACATGAGCGTGGTCGAGGTGAGGCCGTGCTTCGTGAGCTCGTCCTGGTTGATGTCCAGTGCGGAGCCCCACAGGTACAGGATCGAGGACAGCCGGTTGGTGATGGACGTGTCGGAGTTCATCGACTGCCCCGTGAGGAGCACGTGGGTTGGCAGCGAGACGGCCTGTGGCGCGAGCATGGCGAGGAGGTCGTTGCCCATCTGAATGTTCAGCGGGAAGTTGCTCTCGTCCATCAGGATGTCTCTGCTAACGCCGAGACCGTACTGCTCGAGCAATTCGTTGAGGCCGGGATTCTCGTCGCGCTTGGTGGGGTTGAGGCGGCCCTGGCGGGTGACCTGGTAGTCCCACTCGTAGTTCTGTACGGCGAGGATGACCGGCTTGCCTGCGTGGAGGGCGCGGGCCACTTCCCAGCGCTGGCGTTCGTTGAAGCTGCGCGGGTCGAGG
>JAVEWL010000065.1:0-14088 GCA_034004565.1 FCB group bacterium
CGGTCCGCAAGCGCCGCCGTGCGGAACGCGTGCTGACCATTCTGGACGACTGCGAACCCCGTTTTATCCTGACATCCACCGCGGAACTCGATGCGGTCCGCGAGGTTGCCTCCGGCCTGAAATGGACGGCAAGCGTGCTGGCCACGGACGACCCGGCTGAACTGGGCGCGGCGGATGCCTGGCAACCGGTAAAGCCCGAAGCCGAAGCCGTGGCCTTTCTCCAGTACACCTCAGGCTCAACGTCTTCCCCGCGCGGCGTCATGGTTACCCACGCAAACATCATGCACCAATCGAAAGTCATGTGCCGCGAGGTCAACCACAATTCGGACACGGTCAGCGTGTTGTGGCTGCCCCATTACCACGACATGGGCCTGCTTTCGGGGGTCGTCCAGCCGGTCTGCGTTGGACATCGCACCGTGCATATGACGCCCGAGCAATTCGTTCAACATCCCGTGCGCTGGCTCCAGGCCTTCCAGCGTCACGGCGGCAACTGGTCCTCCGCGCCAAACTTCGCATACGACCTCTGCGTCGATGCGGTTTCGCCCGAAGAGCGGGAACTCCTCGATCTGAGCGGCTGGAAGAACGCATTAAACGGCGCGGAGCCGGTCCGCGTGGAGACGCTCGAACGCTTCGCGGCGCATTTCGCGCCCTGCGGCTTCAACACAGAGGCGTTTGCGCCCGCGTACGGCCTGGCGGAAGTAACGCTGGGTATATGCTGTTCTCAGCCGGGCGGCCGTTACCGGGTGTACGAGGCCGATGCGGACGCGCTGGGGAAGGAAAACCGGTATCGCCCGGCGACGCCGAATGCCGAACGCCTGCACCGCCTTCCGGGCTGCGGCCTGCCCAGCGCGATGCTCGAAACGCTCATCGTGGAACCGGAGTCGCGTATGCCGCTGCCCGCGGGCCGCGTGGGAGAGGTCTGGGTACGTGGCGGCAGCGTAGCCGCGGGCTACTGGAACAAGCCCGAAGCAACAACCGCCACTTTCGGCGCCTACACCGCCGCGGGCGACGGCCCCTACCTGCGCACCGGCGATCTGGCATTCCTCGCGGAGGAGTCCGGTGAACTGGTCGTGACAGGGCGCATAAAGGACGTCCTCATCCTCCACGGCTTCAACCATTATCCGCAGGACATTGAGCAGACCGCGGCGACGGCCCACCCTTCGCTGCGCGGCCACGCCGGTGCGGCTTTCGGCGTGGCGATCGACGGCGAGGAACAGCTCGTTGTGGTGGTCGAAGCCAACCGCAATGCGGTCCGCAATCTCGACACCGGCGCCGTCGCGGAAGCGGTGCGCTTGGCCGTGCTGGATCGCCACGAGATCGCCCCGCACGCCATCGTCGTTGCGAAACCGGGTGCCATACCCCTCACATCGAGCGGTAAGGTTCAGCGCTCCGCCTGCCGGAAGCTCTTTCTCGAAGGGACGCTCGCCAGTCTGGGATCGGTTACCTCTTCGACGACAAACACGACACCCGAGACCCTCGCGGCGCAGCCGACCGGCGAAGCGGCCGTTACGATCCGCGGTCTCATCGCAAAACTTGTGGCGGAAGCGACGGATATCGCGGTCGATCGCGTCGATGTCCATGCGCCCTTCTCGAGCCTGGGCCTGAGTTCGCTCATGGGCGTGCGGCTTGCCGGCAAGCTCGAATCGGAGCTGGGCCGGCGCCTCTCCCCCACGCTTCTCTACGAACACACGACCATCGCGGCCCTCGCCGCGCACCTCGCCGGCGAATCGGAGGCGCGCCCCTGCTCGGCGCGCGCGGGCCGGCTGACCGGGCCCATCGCGGTGGTGGGTATGGGATGCCGCTTTCCGGGCGCGCCGAACCTCTCGGCCTATTGGAACCTGCTTCGCTCCGGCGGCGACGCCATCCGCGAAGTACCCGAGGACCGCTGGGACCTCGACGAGTACTACGAACCGGGCGAACCCAAGCCCGGCAAGGCCAACACCAAGTGGGGCGGCTTCATCGAAGACGTCGATCGTTTCGACGCGGCCTTCTTCGGGATCAGCGCGCGCGAAGCCGACAGCATGGACCCGCAGCAGCGCATTCTCCTCGAAGTGACGTGGGAAGCGTTGGAGCACGGCGGGATAGCGCCGTCGTCCCTGGCGGGTTCGCAGGCCGGCGTGTTTGCCGCAATGGGTGGCGCGGACTACTGGCTTCGCTGCGGCCTTGAAAACCCGCAGCCGGATGCCTATGCCGCCATGGGCAACTCGCCCGCCGTCAGCGCGAACCGGATTTCATACCTCCTCGACCTGCGCGGGCCCAGCCTCGTGGTCGACACCGCATGCTCGGCCTCGTTCGTCGCGCTGCACCAGGCCTGCCAGAGTCTGCGCAACGGCGAATGCGATTTCGCCCTCTCCGGCGGCGCGGGCGTGATGCTGACGCCGCTCTCCACGTTATGTCTCTCGCAGGCGAACCTGATGTCGCGCGACGGTCACTGCAAGACCTTCGACGCGGCCGCCGACGGCTACGTGCGCGGCGAGGGCTGCGGAATGGTCGCCCTCAAGCGCCTCGAGGATGCGCTGCGCGACGGCAATGCCATCTACGGCGTCATCCGCGGCGTGGCCGTCAATCACGACGGGCGCGGCAACGGACTGACCGCGCCGAATCCGGCCGCGCAGGAGGCGGTCCTGCGTGCCGCCCTCGACAACGCCGGCGTAACGCCGCAGGAAATCGGTTACATCGAAGCCCACGGCACCGGCACGGCCCTGGGCGATCCCATCGAGATGCAGGCACTCAAGGCGGTCTACGGCGCGGGCCGCTCCAAAGAAACGCCCTGCCACATCGGCTCCGCCAAGACCAATGTCGGCCATCTCGAAGCCATCGCGGGTATGGCGGGCCTTATCAAGACCCTACTGACCCTGGAGCATGAGGAAGTTCCGCCGCACGGCCTGCGCTCCACCCTGAATCCGCTCATCGATTTGGCCGACGGCACCCTGGACGTGTCGCAGAACCCCGTACCGTGGCCGCGCGGCGAGCGGAAACGCCTGGCGGGCGTCAGTGCGTTCGGCTTCGGCGGAACGAACGCGCACGTGGTAATTGAAGAGGCGCCCAAGCTCTCCTCCGAAAGGGCCGGCGACGAGCGCCCCCTGCATGTCTTCACGCTGAGCGCCAAAGATGAAAAAGCGCTGCGCGAACTGGCCGAGCGCCACGCGGCGCACGCCAACGAAACCGAAGATTTCCTCGGCGATATCTGCTTTACCGCGAACACGGGCCGGGACGCGTTTGAGCACCGGGCCGCCGTCATCTGCGCGAACAAGACGGAACTGGGCGATCGCCTGGGCGCCTTATCTCAGGGCCAAAGCGACGCCCTCGTTATTACGGGCACGAAGCGCAATGCGGAGGCGCCCAGGACAGCTTTCCTCTTTACGGGGCAGGGCGCGCAGTTTGCCGGCATGGGCCAAGAGCTATATCGCACGCAGCCCCTGTTCCGCGCGGTCCTCGACGATTGCGACGCAGCCTGGCGCGACCTCACGGGCGCCCCGCTCCTCCCGGTCATGTTTGATCCCGAGCAAGGCGATACCCTTCAACAGACCCGTTTCGCCCAACCCGCGCTCTTCGCGCTCGAATACGCGCTGGCCAAGGTCTGGGAATCCTGGGGCATACGGCCGGATTACGTTCTGGGCCACAGCCTCGGCGAGATCACGGCAGCGTGCTTCGCGGGCGCGTTCACACTCGAAGACGGACTTCGCCTCGTTGCCGAGCGCGCGCGGCTGATTCAGTCCCTTCCCCAAGGCGGGGGCATGGCCGCGGTATTCGGCGGCGTCGATGCTACCGAGTCCTTCCGGGGCAACGGCGGCCGCGTCGAGTTGGCGGCCGTCAACGGCCCGCAGTTGCACGTCCTGACCGGTCCCACGGACAACCTCGCGGACATCGTTCGCCAACTGGGCGAACAAGGACTGCGCGCACAGGCGCTGAGCGTGTCGCACGCGTTCCATTCGCGCCAGATGGAGCCCATCCTCGATACGTTCCACGAGACCGTTTCAAACATCATCATGCGCCCGTTGCAGGTGCCGCTGGCCTGCAACCGCGACGGCTCGATACTCGATTGCGGAACGGTCATTGACGCCACCTACTGGCGCGACCACATCCGCAATCCGGTCCAGTTCCACGCGGGCATGCAATCGCTCGCCGGGGCGGGCTGCGGTCTGTACATCGAAATCGGTCCCACGGCGACCCTCATCAACATGGGCCGGCGCTGCGTCGAGAAGTCGCCCGAAGTTGGCTGGATTTCGTCACTCGCCAAGGGCACGGACGACTGGACCGCGCTGCTGTCCGCGGTGGGCAGCGCTTTCGTGCGCGGTTGCGCGGTGGATTGGCGCGCGTTCGACCTGGGCTACGAACGCAAACGCGTGCCGTTGCCGACGTACCCGTTCCAGCGGAGCCGGCACTGGTTCTCGCGCGGTGCCACGAAGTATCGGCGCAATGCCGCAAGCCTTCTCGCAACCGAGACGCGAGATGCCGCAATCGACGGCTACTTCTGCGGCCTCGAATGGGAAGCGGCGGCCCCGCCCGCACCGAACGGCGACGCGGCGTCCGGCACGTGGCTGATCCTCGCGGACCGTGACGGCCTAGGCGACGCGTTGGCGAAGGGACTCGAACGGTCCGGCCAACGCGCGGTGCTGCACTACCGCGATTCCGGCCCGGACCCGGCCTCGGCCGAGACGATATTCACGCTCGTCGGTGCTGTCACGGGCGAATCAAACGGTCGATTCAAAGGTATCGTGCATCTGTGGAGTCTCGACGCGCGGAGCGAAGGCGCTCCCAGCGGCGAGGACACCACGCTCACCTGCGGAAGCCTGCTCTATTGCGTCCAGGGCCTGCTCCATCACACGCCCTCAGGCGCGCAACCCGGACGCCTCGTCGCCGTGACCGCGAATGCCGCGCCGGGCCTTCCCTGCGAGGGAGGAATCCGCCTCGCGCAGGCGGGCGTCAGCGGGTTTGCCCGCACGCTTGCGCTGGAGTACCCCGACCTCTCCGGTGGCTGCATCGACCTTGACTCCTCGGCGACCGTTGACGAAAGCGCCGCGCACCTTGCACAGGAACTGCTGCATCACGCCGGCGAAACCTTAACCGCCTACCGCGGCGCGGAACGCCTGGTCGCGCGCGTGGCACCGCAGGACGTTCCAGCGTCCGACGGCTTCGCCTGCCGCGCCGACGGCTCGTACCTCATCACCGGCGCGTTCGGCGGCCTGGGCATGGAAGCCGCACGCGGGTTGGCCCGTCATGGCGCGCGCCGCCTGATCCTGCTGGGCCGGACTCCCCTGCCGCCGCGACGCAATTGGGACCTCGAACCCTCGGATTCGCGCGAAGGACAACGCATTGCCTTCGTACGCGAACTGGAGGCCCTGGGTGTCGGCGTCACGGTTGCGGCGCTCGAAATTGAAGACACGACCGCCGTCGCCGCATTCCTCGACGACTATCGCGCGAACCACCCGGAGATACGCGGCGTGCTGCACCTCGCGGGCGTGCTGCACGACACCGGCCTCTTCCAGATGGACGGGCGCCTGTTCGATCGCGTCTTCGCCCCCAAAGCGCAGGGCGCGTGGAACCTCCATTGCCTACTGCGCGAGGCGCCTTTGGACTTCTTCGTGCTGTATTCGTCCGCGGCCGCGCTGCTGGGTTCGGCCGGTCAGGCCAACTATGCCGCCGCGAACGCCTGGCTCGATGCGCTCGCGGCCGCCCGTCGCGCGGAAGGACTCCCGGCGCTCTCGATCAACTGGGGACCCTGGACGGAGGTGGGCATGGCGGCCCAATCCGAGCTTCGCGGCGCGCGCCTCGAGCAACGCGGCATGATCGGCATTCAGCCCGCCGAAGGCGCGGCGGCCCTGAGCCGCCTGATGAGCCTCGACGCCGCCTCGGCAAGCATTGGCGTGATTCACGCGGATTGGCGCCGTCTCGCGCAGGCCACGCCCGGTGTCGAAAATGCGCCTTTCTATTCGCGCCTCATGGCCGGCGCGCCCGAACCAACGATCGACGGCGAAATCCTCGAACGCCTTCGCGGCGCCGACCGCGACGAGGATCGTTGCGTAGCATTGACGGCGCACCTGCGCGAAGTTGTCGGAAACGTGATGGGACGTTCCGCCGACGACATTCCCGTGAACGCGTCTTTCGCCCGAATGGGGCTCGATTCCATCATGGTTATGGACGTCCTTCGCCGCATCAACGCCGAACTTCAATACCGCTTTGAAGCGCGCGAACTCTTCGAGTTGTCCGGCCTGGAAGCCATGGCGGCCCACATGGTCCGGATGCTAATCGGCACCCGGGAAGCGGAAGCGCCCGAGGCCCACCAGGCCCGTGTGCTCGCGCTCTTCCCGAAGACCTTTGCGCCGATTGCGAGGAAGAACCCGAGCGCGGCATTCGTCCTGAGCACCCCGCGCTCCGGCTCGACCCTGCTGCGCGCCATGCTTTCGACCCATCCGGCCCTGTTCGCGCCGCCCGAACTGCACCTGCTCTACTTCGACGAAATGGCGCACCGCGCCAGGGCGCTTGGTGCCGCGCGTCACCTCGACGAAGGCATTCTCATGGCCATGATCGGCGCGGGCTGCGAGGATGCCCCCGCCCAATTCGATCGCTGGGTCGCCGAGGGAACCTCCGTGCAGGCGGTGTACGATTTCATTCAGCGCGGGGCCGCGCCGAAGCTGCTCGTTGACAAAACGCCTTCGTACGCCTTCGATTACCGGTTCCTGGAGCGCGCCGAGGCGATGTTCGACAATCCCCGCTACATCTTCCTCGTGCGGCATCCGTATTCCGTGATCGAGTCCTGCGTGCGCATGCGCACGCCGTGGGTGCTCGCCGATTACGAGGGCGATGCGCACGGCGTATCCGAACTCGTCTGGAACCGGATCAACAACAACGTCGAAGCGTTCCTGAAAGATATTCCCGAGGATCGCCAAGTCTTTGTTCGCTACGAGGACATGGTGCGCGAGCCGGAGCAGGCCATGCGCTCCGTGTGCGCCATGCTGGGCATTCAATACGACGGCGCCATGCTGCACCCCTACGAGCACGGCAAGATGATCGAAGCCATGTCCGTAAAAGGCGTCGGCAGCGTCGGCGACCAGAATTTCCTGACGCATACCACCATCGATCCGACGCTCGGCGAGAAGTGGCGCTCGATAAAGCTTCCGAATCCGCTCCAACCCGAGACGTGCGGCCTCGCGGCGCATTACGGTTACGAGCTCCCTTGTGAATCCGAAACGGTAGCCACGGCGGCAACCCTCATGGAAGAGGATTCCCTATGACAGCGGCCACGCTGCTGCGGCACATTATCGATATGGGCGTGCAACTCTGGCGCGAAGGCGACCGGATCCGCGTTCGCATGCCCAAAGGATCCCTGCCGCAGGAGTGCCGCGACCAACTGAAAGCCCGGCGCGACGAAATCCTCGCCCTGCTCCGCCCCGGCGCGCGCTATGCCCCGGTAACCTCGCAGCAGGTTCGCCTTTGGTTCATCGAGCGCTTCGCACCCGGCGGCTCAGCGTACAACATTCCGTCCACGCTGCGGGTAACGGGCGAAATTTCGCAGGGCGCGTTGCGCAAGGCGTTCCAGGCGGTCGTGCAGCGGCATGACATCCTGCGAACCCTATTGACCACGCTGGATGGGCAGCCGGTCCAGACCATCCTCGATGACGCGCACTCGGAAACGCAGTGCCGCGACGCGAAGGATGAGACCGAGGCCATGGACCTGGCGGCGCGCCTCGCGCGGGAGCCGTTCTCGCTCGAGTTGGGACCGCTGGTTCGCCTGCACCTCATCACGTATGCGCCGGATCGCCACCTGCTCCTGCTCGTGATTCATCACACGGCCGCGGACCTCTGGTCCCTGTCGGTATTCTGGAGCGACCTGTGGCGCGCATACGGGGCGGCGCTCCGCGGCGCATGCGACGAATCGCCCGCCTTGCCGTTTCAATACGCGGACTACGCCTGCGTGACCGCCGCGCGCCGACATGCGCCCGACGACGAGCATCTGGCCCATTGGACCCAACGCTTGCGCACGCCGCTGCCGACGCTGGAACTTCCCCGCGATTTCACGCGGCCGGCCGTGCAGGCTTTTGACGGCCACGAATTCGATCTCGTGCTTCCAAAGCCGCTCCTGGCAACAATGAAGGCACTCGCCGAAAGCTCGGATGCCACGCTGTTCGCCGTGGCGCTTGCGGCGTATTTCGCCCTGCTCCACCGCTACACGGGCCAGGAAGACATCCTCGTCGGCACTCCCGTGGCGGGCCGGGGCGAAGCCGATTCCGACAAGCTCATCGGCTTCTTCGCCAACACGCTGCCGGTTCGCGCCGCGCTCCACGATCGCATAACGTTTCGCGAACTGATCCGCGATATACGCGTCGCGGTCCTGGATTTGCAGGAACACCAGCACGTGCCTTTTGAGCGCGTTGTTGAATCGCTCCACCTCGAACGCAGCGCGGACACGTCTCCCGTCTTTCAGACGGTCATGGCCTTCCAGAGCGTCTATCGCGGCGTGGAGACGCCGGCGGGAATCGACGTCGAGCACGTTTTTGTCCCCCTGGGCCGATCGCGCTTCGACCTCAGCCTCTTCGTGCGCGAGATCGACGAAGGCCTGCGTTTCCGTTTCGAATACAACACGCGCATCTTCAGCGAACAGACCATGCGCTGCATGGCCGCACACTTCGAACGCCTGGTCTCCGCCCTCTGCGCCGCGCCCGACGAACTTATTGACCACGCCCAACTGCTGACGGACGCGGAAGAGCAACAAGTCCTGCGCACCTTCAACGACACTACCACGGACTACCCGCGCGACGCCTCGCTGGGCGCGCTTTTCGAGCAACAGGCAAAGGCCCATCCCGACGCGCCGGCCCTCGTTTCGGCCCATACCGGCCATACCACCTCGTACGGGGAGCTCGACGCTTGGGCCAACGGCATCGCCAAGGCACTCATTGACCTCGGCGTCGCACCCGAGACTCGCGTGGGCCTGTGCCTCGAACGCGGCAGCGCTGCCATTGCCGCCACGCTGGGCATCGTCAAGGCCGGGGCTGCGTATTTGCCCCTCGATCCTGCGTACCCCACGGAGCGCCTGCAGTGGATGCTCCAGGACGCCGAGTGCGGCCTCGTTATCATCGAGGCGCGTCACCAGGAGCTTATCGAGGCCTTGGGCGTGAAGACCCTGTGCCTGGATCCCGAGACGCCCCTGCGGGCCGATACGCCGCCGTCGGTTCAAACCTCGGGCGATACCGCCGCGTACGTGATGTACACCTCGGGTTCCACGGGCCTGCCCAAAGGGGTGCTGGTCGCCCACCGCAACGTCACGCGGCTGCTGTTGAACACGAACTACGTGCACCTCGGGCCCGACGAGACGCTCCTGCAGTTCGCGCCGATGTCCTTTGACGCGGCCACCTTCGAGATCTGGGGGGCGCTGCTGCACGGGGGCAAGCTGGTGGTGTGCGACGTCGAGCGGCCCTCCTTGCGCGAGCTGGGCGACATCGTCAAACGCCGGGGGGTCACCACCTTGTGGCTCACTGCCGGCCTGTTCCACCCCATGGTGGACCACGAACTGGAGTCCCTAAAGGGCTTGCGCCAGTTGCTCGCGGGCGGGGACGTACTGAGCCCGGACCACGTGCGACGGGCCTTAACGGGCCTGCCGGGCTGCACCGTGATCAACGGCTACGGCCCCACGGAGTGCACCACGTTCTCGTGCTGTTATCCCATGCGCAACGCGGAGGCCGTGGGCGACGCGGTGTCCATCGGGGGTCCCATTGCCAACACGCTGTGCTATGTGCTGGACGCGCGGCTGCGGCCCGTGCCGGTGGGGGTGGAAGGGGAACTGTATATCGGCGGAGACTGCGTGGCCCGCGGCTACTTGAACCGCGAGGAGCTCACGGCCGAGCGCTTCATCGCGAACCCGTTTGGCAAGGGCCGCCTGTACAAGACGGGCGACCGCGTGCGCTGGCGCAACGACGGGCTCATCGAATTCCTGGGCCGCTTGGACTTCCAGGTGAAGATCCGGGGCTTCCGCGTGGAGCTCGGCGAGATCGAAACGGCCCTGGACCGCCATCCCGGCGTACGCCATTCCGTCGTCGTCGCGCGCACGAGCGAATCGGGCGACAAGTCGCTCGTCGCCTACGCGATTCCGTCCAATGGCGCACTGGACACGCAAGAACTTCAATCCTGGCTGCAAGAACGCCTGCCGCACCACATGGTGCCCACGGCAATCGTATGCCTCGATGCTCTTCCGCTTACCGAAAACGGCAAGGTGGACCGCAAGGCGCTTCCCGCCCCGCGCCGCGAGGATTTTGGCGCGGAATCGCAAGCATCCGAACCGCTGCAAACCGACACCGAACGCCGCGTGGCCGAAATCTTCAGCGACGTGCTCGAGGTGCCGGTCACCGGGCGGCGAGACGATTTCTTTAAGATGGGCGGGCATTCGCTTCGCGCCACGCAGGCGGTCACCCGAATCGCCGAAGCACTGGGAGTGACGATCTCGCTCCCGCAATTTTTCGAGAACTGCACCCCGTTTTCATTGGGGCTCCTGATTGATTCCAGATCAAGCCAAGCAGAGGATACGCGTTTGATGGAGAAGTCCGCCGAAGTCACGTTGCAGATGAAAAAGGCGCAATTGCGCGAACTGCTCAAGAAGCGTGGGACCAACCTGCGCCTGTACCCGCTGTCGTTCGCGCAACAGCGGCTCTGGTTCCTCCACCAGTTCACGCCCGACAGCCCGGCCTACAACGTGCCGGCCGTGATGAAGGCGGAAGGCCGGCTCGATCGCGAAGCCCTGCGCTGGGCCTTCCAGCAGATCGTCACGCGCCACGACGTGCTCCGCACCACCTTCCTCGTCAAAGACAACGACCCCGTGCAGGTGGTCGGCGCCGAACCCAATTTCGTCTTCGAAGAAATCGACCTGTCACGCCTGGCCCCCGAACGCCGCGAGGCCGAGGCCAGGCGCCTCGTACACCGCTGGCGCAACGCGCCCTTCAACCTCGCACAGGATCCCCTGCTCCGCGTTATCCTCCTCAAGATGGCCGAGGAAGAGCACATCATCCTCACCTGTATTCACCACATCGTGTCGGACGGCTGGTCGATGGGCGTGCTCACGCGCGAACTGGGCGAGCTCTACGAGGCCCACGTTACACACCGCGAATCGCGCCTGTCCCCCCTCCCGATTCGCTACGGCGATTTCGCCGTGTGGCAGCGCTCGCACTTGCAGGGCGACGTCCTCGAACGCCAACTGAGCTTCTGGCGCGAGCGCTTGAAGGGCATCCAGACGCTGCACCTCCCGACCGATCGTCCGCGCCCGCCCCTGCAGGATTTCGCGGGCGACAGCCTCGAGATCATCATGCCGGCCGACCTCGCGACGTCGCTGCGGGCCCTGCTGCACCGCGAAGGCGCGACATTGTTCATGACGCTCCTGGCCGGCTTCTGCATGGTGTTGCAGCGCCACACGGGCCAGTCCGACATCGCCGTCGCCTCCGCCATCGCCAACCGCAGCCGCAAGGAACTCGAAGACCTCGTCGGGTTCTTCGTCAACACGCTCGTCATGCGCACCAAGCTCGACGGCGACCCGACTTTCCTCGAACTCATCCAGCGCGTGCGCGAAAACGCCCTCGGCGCCTACGACCACCAGGACGTGCCCTTCGAACGTCTCGTCGAGGAACTCCAACCCGAGCGCGACATGAGCCGGAACCCGCTGGTCCAGGTCATGTTCGTGGTCCAGAACACGCCGCGCAAGCAACTCGTGCTGCCGGGCGTCACCTTGAGCGCCGTCGAGACGCAGGAAGTCACCACGCGCTTCGATCTCGAGTTTCACGTCTGGGAGAAGAACGAAGAGCTCAAGTGCATCGTGTATTACAGCACGACGATCTTCGACCGTGAACGCATCCAGCGCATGTACGACCACTGGCTCACCATGCTCCGCTGGGCCGTGCGCAATCCCCAGCGCCCAATATCCGAAGCCCCATTGCTGACCGACGCGGAAGAGCAGCAGGTCCTGCGCACCTTCAACGACACTACCACGGACTACCCGCGCGAGGAGTCCCTGGGCGCGCTTTTCGAGCAACAGGCCAAGGCCCATCCCGACGCGCCGGCCCTCGTTTCGGCCCATTCCGGCCATACGACCTCCTACGCGGATCTGGACGCATGGGCCAACGGCATCGCCAAGGCCCTTGTTGACCTCGGCGTCGCTCCCGAGAGCCGCGTGGGCCTGTGCCTCGAACGCGGCGCCGCCGCCATTGCCGCCACGCTGGGCATCGTCAAGTCCGGGGTCGCCTATCTCCCTCTCGACCCGTCGTACCCCATCGAGCGCCTGCAGTGGATGCTCCAAGACGCCGAATGCACCCTCGTTATCACCGAGGCGCGCCACAAGGAGCTCATCGAGGCCCTGGGGGTCAAAACCCTGTGCCTGCCCCCCGAGGCCCCCGTGCCGGCCGACACGCCGCCCTCGGTTCCCACTTCGGGCGACACCGCCGCCTACGTCATGTACACCTCCGGGTCCACGGGCCTGCCCAAAGGAGTGCTCGTCACCCACCGCAACGTTACACGCCTCCTCCTCAACACCAACTACGCGCACCTCGGTCCCGAGGAAACGCTCCTGCAGTTCGCCCCCATGTCCTTTGACGCGGCCACCTTCGAGATCTGGGGGGCGCTCTTACACGGCGGCAAGCTCGTGGTGTGCGATGTGGAACGGCCCTCTTTGCGCGAACTGGGGGACATCGTCAAGCGCCGGGGCGTCACCACCTTGTGGCTTACCGCCGGCTTGTTCCACCCCATGGTGGACCACGAACTGGACTCGCTTAAGGGCCTGCGCCAGCTCCTGGCGGGCGGAGACGTCTTGAGCCCGGACCACGTACGCCGGGCCCTGGAAGGCCTGCCCGGCTGCACCCTCATCAACGGCTACGGCCCCACGGAGTGCACCACCTTTTCCTGCTGCTATCCCATGCGCGATGCTGACAGCGTGGGCGACCCGGTGCCCATCGGCGGCCCCATCGCCAACACGCAGTGCTACGTGCTGGACGCGCGGCTCCAGCCCGTGCCGGTGGGTGTGGAAGGGGAACTCTACATCGGCGGGGACGGCGTGGCTAAAGGCTACCTGAACCGCGAGGAACTCACGGCCGAGCGCTTCATCCAGAACCCCTTTGGCCAAGGCCGCCTGTACAAGACGGGCGACCGGGTGCGCTGGCGCAACGACGGGCTCATCGAGTTCCTGGGCCGCTCGGACTTCCAGGTGAAGATCCGGGGCTTCCGCGTGGAATTGGGCGAGATCGAAACGGCCCTGGACCAGCACCCCGACGTGCGCCAGTCCGTGGTGGTCGCGCAGGAACGCGCCGACGGCGACAAACGCCTCGTCGCGTACATCACGCCGCGCGAAGGCTATCTCGACGAAGCCATCGACACCTCCGAGCAAGTCGGCACCTGGGAGAACCTTTACGACGCCACCTACACCGAGAATCAGGATCAGGCCATTTCCGAGGATAATTTCCACGGTTGGAACAGCAGCTACACCGACCTCCCCATTCCGATTGAGGAAATGCGCGAATGGGCACAGGCAACTACGGCCCGCGTCCGCGAAGGTCGCCCGAGCCGCATCTGGGAGATCGGCTGCGGCACCGGTCTCCTCCTCGGACGTCTCGCGCCCGACTGCAGCGAATACTGGGGCACCGACTTTTCCGCCCGCGTGCTGGAGCACACCGCGCGCCTCATCGCCTCGCGCAAGGAGCTGCGCCACGTCCGCCTCGACCGGCGTCGCGCCGACGACTTCACCGGCGTTAAACCGCACAGCTTCGACGTCGTCATCCTCAACAGCGTCGCGCAGTACTTCCCGAGCGTGAACTACCTCGCGCGCGTGCTCGAAGGCGCCGTCGCCGCCACCGCGCCGGGCGGCCGCATCGTCCTCGGCGACATCCGCAGCCTTCCGCTGCACGAGGCCTATGCGGCCTCGGTAAGCCTTTACAAAGCGCACCGCGACACGAGCCGCGCCGAGTTCGCCGACACAGTCCGCCGCCTGCTGCTGCGCGAAGAAGAGCTCCTGATCGATCCGGGCTTCTTCCATCGCCTGCGCAGTCAAATACCGGCCATCACACGCGTCGCGATCGCGCCAAAACGCGGCCAATTCCACAATGAACTGACCCGATTCCGTTA
>JAVEWL010000759.1:0-3041 GCA_034004565.1 FCB group bacterium
CCTCGGGCCTTGTGCCGTGGGGCCGGTCGCGGTGGTCTATCCCGACGGCGTGTTCTACCAGGGCATCAAGCCCGAAGACGCCGACGAACTGGTGCAGGAGCACCTGCTCAAGGGCCGCCCGTTGGCGCGCTTGAACTACAAGGTGCCCGCGACGGAGCAGATCATTCCCGCGCTGAAGGAGATCAGTTTCTTCCGTCAGCAGGAAAAGGTCGTGCTGCGCAACTGCGGCATCATCGATCCCACCAGGATTGAAGAATACATCGCTCACGACGGCTACAAGGCCCTCGCGCAGGCCCTTACCGAGATGACGCCGGATCAGGTCATCGACGTGGTGAAGCGCTCGGGGCTTCGCGGCCGCGGCGGCGCGGGTTTCTCGACGGGCCTGAAGTGGTCCTTCACGCGCAAGGCCGAGAGCGATAAGAAATACGTGCTATGCAACGCCGACGAAGGCGATCCCGGCGCGTTCATGGACCGCAGCGTGCTCGAAGGCGACCCGCACAGCGTCATCGAAGCGATGATCATCGCGGGCTACGCGGTTGGCTCGGACCAGGGTTACGTCTACGTGCGCGCGGAATACCCGCTGGCGGTCGAGCGCCTCACGAAGGCCATCGAACAGGCCCGCGAGATGGGTCTGCTCGGCAACGACATCATGGGCTCCGGCTTCAACTTCGACCTCGAGATTCGCATGGGCTCGGGCGCGTTCGTCTGCGGCGAAGAGACGGCCCTGATGCGCTCGATCGAAGGCAAACGCGGCGAGCCTCGTCCGCGTCCCCCCTTCCCCGCCATCCGCGGCCTCTGGGAAAAGCCCAGCCTGCTCAACAATGTCGAGACCTACGCGAACATCCCCGCGATCCTCCTCAAAGGCGCGGATTGGTTCGCGGCGATGGGCACGGACAAGAGTAAAGGCACGAAGGTCTTCGCCCTGGCCGGCGCGGTCAACAACACCGGCCTCGTCGAGATCCCCATCGGCACGCCGCTGGGCGAGATCATCTACGACATCGGCGGCGGCATCCCCAACGGCAAGAAATTTAAAGCGGCACAAATGGGCGGCCCCTCGGGCGGCTGCATCCCGCGCGAACACCTGAACGTGCCGGTCGATTACGAGTCGCTCCAGGAACTCGGCGCCATCATGGGTTCCGGCGGGCTCATCGTCATGGACGAAGACACCTGCATGGTCGACATGGCGCGCTTCTTCCTGGATTTCGTGCAGGACGAATCCTGTGGCAAGTGCGTACCCTGCCGCATCGGCACGAAACGTATGCTCGAAATCGTGACGCGCATCTGTGAAGGGCGCGGCGAAGAGGGCGACATCGAGAAGCTCATCGACCTCGGCGAGAAGATTAAGGAAACCTCGCTCTGCGGCCTCGGCCAGACCGCGCCGAATCCGGTGCTGTCGGCCATCCGCCATTTCCGCGAGGAGTTCGAGGCGCATATCCGCGACAAGCACTGCTCGGCGGGCGTCTGCCCCGGTCTCGTGCGCGCGCCTTGCATGAGCGCGTGTCCGGCGGGGGTCTACGTGCCGGGCTTCGTGGCGCTCGTCGGCGAGCAACGCTACGCGGAGGCCCTGCGGCTCCACCGCGAGAACAACCCCTTCGTGTCGGTCTGCGCGCGCGTGTGCTTCCACACCTGCGAGGACAAGTGCCGTCGCGGCAACCTCGACACG
Source organism: FCB group bacterium (assembly GCA_034004565.1). Lineage (GTDB taxonomy): Bacteria > Hydrogenedentota > Hydrogenedentia > Hydrogenedentales > SLHB01 > JAVEWL01. The sequence continues at coordinate 1,664 of JAVEWL010000759.1, forward strand.
CCCGTCGCCATCCGTCCGCTGAAGCGCTTCATGGTCGACCAGGAAGTCACGGTGCAGATTCCGACCGTCATCGAGAGCGAGGTCAACGCCGCCAAAAAGATCGCCGTCATCGGCGCGGGTCCGGCGGGCCTGTCCTGCGCGTACTTCCTCGCGCGGCTGGGCTACCGTCCGACCGTGTTCGAGGCCGAACCCCGGCCCGGCGGCATGCTCGTGCAGACCATTCCCGCGTACCGTCTGCCGCGCGAAGAACTCGCGCGCGAGGTGCGCATGATCGAACGCATGGGCGTCGAAATCCAGACCGGCATGCGGCTCGGGAAGGATTTCACGCTCAAGAGCCTGCGCCAGGAAGGGTACGACGCGGTGTTCGTGGCCGTGGGCGCGCCGGAAGGTTCGCGCATGCGCATCCCCGGCGAGGACGCCGAAGGCGTTACGGAAGCCATCCGGTTCCTGCGCGAGTACAACCTGCGCGGGTCGGTGAAGGTTGGCGACAAGGTGGTCGTCATCGGTGGCGGCAACGCGGCCGTCGATGCGGCCCGCACGGCGGTGCGCCTGGGCGCGGAATCGGTGACGATTCTCTACCGCCGCACGCGCGACGAGATGCCGGCGTACCAGGAAGAGGTCGAAGAGGCCGAGCACGAGGGCGTGCACCTGCAAACGCTCGTGTCGCCCGCCGAGATCGTCGTGAAGGACGGCAAGGTCGCCGGTGTGAAGTGTCACCCGGTGTTCCTCGGGCCCTTCGACAAGAGCGGACGCCGGCGTCCCGAGACGCGCGAGGACGAATCCTTCATCGTCGAGGCGGACCAGGTCATCGGCGCCATCGGGCAATCGCTCGACAGCAAGAAGATCTTCGACGGCATCGCGCTGACGCTCAACAACAGCAAGTTCATCATGGCCGACCCGGTGACGGGCCAGACCTCGGAAGAATGGATCTTCTCGGGCGGCGACGCCACGATGGGGCCGTCGTCCGTGGCGGAGGCCGTGGGCGGGGGCGAACGCGCGGCCGTCGGCATCGACAAGTACCTGACCGGCGAGGAACACGCCTTCTGGCGGCGGATCTGCGACGTCGAAACGTCGTTCGACCCCGATGCGGATCCGGCGGACTATCCGCGCGCCCGCATGAAACTGCTGCCGGTGAATCGTCGCCGCAACAACTTCAACGAAGTGGAGATGCCCTTCACGGAGAACGTGGCCGTGCGCGAGGCGCGGCGTTGCCTGCGCTGCGACTACCGGGCGAAGTCGTAAAGGGGAGGAGACTGACGCGATGCCTACGCTGACAATAGACGACGTAAAAGTATCCGTGGCCGACTGGACCTCGATCCTCGAATCCGCGAGCCAGGCGGGGATCTAGGTCCCCTCTTTGTGTTACCTGAAAGACGTG
>JAVEWL010000760.1:0-3027 GCA_034004565.1 FCB group bacterium
TCACCGTTCTGACGTGCTTTCCAAACTTTCCGCGAGGCAAGTTGTACGCAGGCTATCGGCAGAAGCCGTGGCAGAGGGAGACGATGGATGGAATCGAGGTCATTCGACTACCGACGTATATAGCTAGGAACGAAGGTTTTCTGCGAAGAACGCTCGATTTCATGTCATTCATGGTCGTTGGGGTACTAGCTTCATTCTTTGTCCGCCGGCCCGATGTTGTAGTTGCGACGTCGCCACAATTCTTCACCGCTGTTGCCGGATGGATCGTCGGAGCACTCAAGCGCAGGCCGTTCGTGTTCGAATTGGGAGATCTGTGGCCTGCATCCATTGTCGCGGTCGGCGCGATGAAGAGCAGTCGCGTGTTGAGGGCTATGGAGCGTTTTGAGCTATTCCTCTATCACAAGGCAAGTGTCGTCGTCGCATTGACCAGCGCATTTAAGCGGAATTTGGTATCTAGAGGGGTTCCTGAGGAGAAGATCGTCGTTGTGATCAACGGCGTTGATCTATCTAGATATCAGCCACAAGCCCCCTGCGAGACGCTGATCAACGAATGGCAGTTGCGAAACAAGCTTGTCGTGGGGTACGTCGGGACGCATGGGATGGCTCATCAGCTAGAGAATGTCATACAGGCGGCCGAAATACTCGAGGGGAAGTCGAGCGTACATTTTCTCTTTGTCGGTGACGGTGCTTGCAAGCGGGAATTGCAGTCACGGGCACTAGCTGCGAACTTGTCGAATGTTTCCTTCGCTGCGCCCCGACCAAAGGAAGATATGCCGAATGTCTGGAGTGTCTGCGATATTGCGCTGATTCATCTGAAAGACGATCCGGCCTTTGCCGAGGTCATTCCGTCTAAAATGTTCGAAGCTATGGGTATGGGTAAACCACTTCTCCTTGTGTCGCCTGTTGGGGAAGCTAAGGCAATCTTGGATTCCACGGGCGCAGGCGAGTGGGTGCCGGCGGCCTGTCCAGATTTACTGGCGCATAAAATAGAATCACTGAGGATCGATAAAGTGCGTCTCGCACAATTGGCAGACGCAAGCCGGAAGGCTGCGTCTCACTATAGCCGCGACCGCCAGGCAAGCGACATGCTACGCGCACTCAATCTGTCGGTACGGCAATATAGCGACTCTGGGGTTGACCTTCCGGACAGCTCAAATACTGAAGGTGCAAAGGACTAAGTCTTCGGGTCTTATGCCGGTATCGAGGATGAGTAGGCGGCAGAATCATGGGCGCGTGCTAGTCACCGGCGCTACCGGATTCATAGGAAGACAATTATTGGTCGCGTTAAGAGACGCTGGCATCGGCGTCGCCGCAGCTGTGCGAGGCCGCCCGATTGCAGGTATTCGGAATATTCGCTTCGATTTACGAGAGCCGGATCGTTTATCACCTGATGATTTGCGAGGATTTGACTGCGTTTATCACCTGGCTGCGCGGGTGCATGTCATGCAGCCGGGACCAGGAGAGGATGCAGCATTCCAGCTTCAGAACGTGCGAGCTACCCGCTCCCTGGCGGAATGTGCAGCGCGCGCCGGTGTGCGCCGATTAGTGTACCTGAGCTCGATCAAAGTAAATGGTGAGCACACCTCAGACCGTCCGTTCCGGGCTCATGACGCACCGGCCCCGCAGGATGCCTACGGACGCTCGAAGCGGGATGCGGAGAATGCGCTGTTCGACGTTGCAGCGACAACGGCGTTAGAGGTGGTTTGCATTAGGCCGCCGCTTGTGTATGGGCCCGGCGTACGTGCGAACTTCCGACGGTTGATCTCTCTCGTGGATTGCGGTTGGCCGTTGCCTTTCCGCGGAGTGAATAATCGCCGCAGCCTGATCAGCGTTTGGAACTTAGCTGATCTTCTGGTGCTCGCTGGTAGCAGTGAATGTGCCGCCGGACGAGTGTTTCTGGCGGCGGATGGGGAGGATGTCTCAACTCCTGATCTAATGAATCTCATTGCGAGCGCCTTGGGTCGCCCCCGGGCGCGATTAGTTGCGGCGCCTCCGGCGCTGTTGAAGGTGATAGCTCTTGTGGTTGGGAAGAGCGCCGAGGCTTCCCGGTTGCTGGATTCACTGCAGGTAGATGCGACGGAAACTCGGGAAGCTATCGGTTGGGTCCCTGCGGTTTCGATGCGTGATGGAGTCTTTCGGACAGTTTCTTGGTTCAAGGAGCCGAATGGTGCTGTCACATAGCTTGGGATGGGGGCTGGCAGGTGTGCTCGCAGCGGCGTTTATCACTCGGCAAGCCATAACATACGCGCTTTCGCGCGGTGTCATGGACAATCCGAATGAGCGGAGTTCACACGCGCGACCAACGCCTCGTGGAGGCGGAATTGGCATTGTGCTGCCGCTCCTTTTTTTCTTAGTAGCACTTGGAGTGCTTTCTTCGCTGCCATCACTGTTGATTGCAGGGCTGGGTGTTGGCGGGTTTCTGGTGGCAGCTGTTGGTTATATTGATGACCATCGTAGCTTGCCTGCGAAAGTGCGTCTTTTGATGCACGTCATTGCTGCGGTACTGTTTGTGGCTGCTGTAGGTCGGACCGGTTCAGTCGTTCGAGAAACTGCTGCCGACTGGGCAGTGTTGATTCTTGTTGTGATGGGAGTGGTCTGGGCGACGAATCTGTTTAACTTCATGGATGGGATCGACGGGATAGCTGCCTCGCAGGCGCTCTTCGTGACGGGCGCAACGGCAACTTTGATTGCGTCGCAAGCCAACACGGCGGTGGCGGCGGACTTCGCGTTTCTGCTCAGTGCGACAGCAGGAGCTTGCATGGGCTTTCTTGTATGGAACTGGCCTCCTGCCAGAATATTCATGGGAGATGTCGGAAGCGGGTTTCTTGGGTTTTGGATCGGTTCGTTGGCTGTCACGCTGCATGTTCTCGGTGTCCTAAGTATTTGGATATCACTATTGCTGAGTTCACTGTTTGTTGCAGATGCGACGACCACTTTGATAAGACGCTTCCTGCGAGGCGAGCGCTGGTACCAAGCACATCGATCGCATGCATATCAGATACTCGCTAGGCGCTGGAACAGCCATCT
>JAVEWL010000761.1:0-3026 GCA_034004565.1 FCB group bacterium
GTGGTGTGCGCGATTTCGGGGGACCGCTCGCAGATTCGGCAGGTATTTCTGAACATCGCGAAGAACGGCATCGAGGCGATGGGAGAACAGGGCGAGCTCTCGATGGTGGTTACGCGCCGCGCGACGTCGATTGACGTGGTCTTTGACGATAAGGGGCCGGGGATCGAGCCGGACAAGGTGGCGCGCATCTTCGAGCCTTTCTATACGACGAAGGAATCGGGCGTGGGGATGGGGTTGGCCATTTGCCTGCGCATCATCACGGCGCACGACGGTACCGTTCGCGTCACGTCGCGCGAGGGCGGCGGGACGTCGATGACGGTTCGGTTGCCCGTGGCGCAACGCGAGGCCGCCCGCGCGCTCGAGGCGAGCCTGGCCCAGCCGCCGGTGATTGAAGGGGAGGGGGTTGTCGAAGGCGAACTCGACTACGGCACGTGAGCCACAGCTTACCTCAGGCCCGGTGGCCGGTTCCCAAACTGCAATGAATCACGTGACGTTTCTTTGGAAGAACGGAATGCCCTCGGAAGCTATCCGAAAACAGCAATGGACATGCCACCCCCAAACTTGTTTGGGGGTGCTTAAATTCTTGGGCGAGGATTCTGAGTCTTCCCCTGAAACTTGAAGCACCCCCAAACAAGTTTGGGGGTGGCATGTCCGAAAGCGGATTCGGAGGTTCTGTATCCAAGTCGCGCTATTTAGTTCAGGAGTTCCAGGAACGTGTCGACGCGGTATTTGGCTTCTTCGGCGGCGTCGAGGATTTCCTGGGCTCGCTGGTAGCGGACGAAGACTTGGGCGTTGCGCGTTTCCTCGGAGATGGTTGGGTCGCCGAGGAGCAGGACCACGGACACGAGAAGGGTCCAGTAGACAAGCGCTTCAAGTTGTTCCTGGTTGAACCAGAGGATGTCTTCGTGTCGGTTGACCTGGAGGAAATCGCGGGCGCCGGGATCGTCCATGAGCCGCTGGATACGGGAGAGGCGCGGGTTGCCGGTCATGGGCTCGAGGATGTCGCGGTAGTTGACGAGAATGCGCACGAGTTGCGCGCCGAGGTGCGCGGCCTGCCAATCGTAGCCCAGTTGGTTGAATGATGTACGTACGGCGGGGAGGAGATCCCAGTCGTCGATGCAGAAGGCGGACCGGGCGTCGTAGTCCCACTTGAGCGCCACCCGGTGAATGCTGTCGAGCACCGCCCATGTGACGGGGATGCGCCAGAACCAGATGGGCTCGGTGTCGGCTGCGGGCATGTGGGACAGCAGATACTCGGTGGGCGGTTCGCCCAGGTTGGCATCTTTCACGAGGGCCGGGAAGTTCCGCAGGGTTGCAAGGTCCGATACGAGGCCCCGTACGACGGCGTCGAAGTCGAAGGAACGCTTCAGGACCTGCTCCAGCTCGGCGAGGAATCCCCGGAAACGATCGAGGGTCGGCGTCAGGTTTTCTTCAACAGGTGTTTCGTCGGCGACGATTGCGGTCAACGCCTTGACGGTATCGACGGTCATGAACTTGCGGAACGAGCGCGCGACGGGGAACGCGGTCATCTCTTCGTGCAGGGCGGCGATGTCCGGCGAGCCGCCTCCGCCCAGTTCCTCCGCCAGGCGTCCCCAGGAACCGTCCGAATCGTATTGCTCGGTGAAACCAAGGAACACGTGGTACTGATAACCGCCGAGCTGCACGAAGAGGCCGTCCTGTGCAAGCTGCCGGCCGCTGCGGATGTATTCGAGGCTGGCCTTGTGATCGTGCAGGATGTAGTAGTAGTTGTCTTCGGCGCGCAGATTCAGGGCCTCGACCAGGGACACGCTGAGAAACTTATCTTTACCGCTTTCGCCGACGTTCATGGGCACGGAACGGATGACGCGTCCGCTGGTGGTGCTGTAGGCGTTGTTGTACAGCACGAGGGCGCGCTCGCCGCCGCTGCGGTTGGTGTAGGCAAAGACGTTCTCGTCGACTCCTCCGCCAGCGGCCTCGAAATCGAAGAAGGCGAAATTCTCGATGCCGCTGAACAGGTAGCGCTTGCGCATGAGGGGAAAGATCTCCGCCTCGTGGCGCCGGACGAGGTCTTCGTCGACGCGTTCGTCCCACATGGCGCGGCGGTATTCCATGCCGTACTTCTCGGTGAAACCCTGCACCTGACCGTGGCCGAACATGGGGAGGCCGGGCATGGTGACCATGAGGATGGCGTTGCCGAAGTACTTGTCGCCCTTGCCGAACTGCTCGACGGCGGTGAGTTCGTCGGGGTTGTTCATGAAATTCACGAAGCGTTTGAGCACTTCGGGCGTGAATTCGAGGACGTTCTTCACGGTGGTGCGGAAATCGGCGTTCTGCTCCATCTTCAGCATGTTCATGAAGGCGCTGTTGTACACGCGGTGCATGCCCAGCGTGCGCACGAAATAGCCTTCCATCATCCAGAAGGCCTCGGCCAGCAGGAGCGTGTCGGGCGCTTCCTTCGCGCAGCGGTCGACGACCTCGCGCCAGAATTCCTTGGGCATGTACCGGTCGAACTCGTCCTTGGTCATGCCGTGTTCGGCGCGCGAGGGTACGGCGCCGCCGTCGCCGGGTTTCGGAAACCACAGGCGCTGGAAGTGGCGCTTGGCGAGGGTCATGGCGGCGTCGAAGCGGATGATGGGGAACATTCGCGCGACGTGCAGGATGGTCTGAATGACGGCTTCGCGGACTTCTGGCAGGAGGTAGTTCAACTGCGCCGTGTCGTTCCAGGGCATGTTGGTGCCGTCGTTGCCGTGGTAGATGTAGCGCGTGTCGCCGGTGTCGCGGTCGACGCGCTGGAAGACCACCGCGGCGTCGGAATGGCTCCAGTACCCGTCCTCGATTTTGAGGCTGACGCGGCCGTCGTACGAGAGGTCGGGACCGTTGAACTGGTAGCCCGGGTAGGGCGGGAAGGACTGCTGGATAAACCAGCCGGGATGTTCGACCATCCATTTCGAATAGATGCCGGTGTGGTTGGGCACCATGTCGCTGGCGAGGCGGATGCCGCGCCGGCCGGCGCGGTCGCGCAGGTTCTCGTAGGCGTCGTCGCCGCC
>JAVEWL010000762.1:0-3019 GCA_034004565.1 FCB group bacterium
ACCGCAATGATGGCCTTGCCAAGACTCACCCGTTCCGTGGACTCATCGTCGGGCGAATTGGCGAAGTACGACTCGAAGAAAGACTGAAGCTGCAGATCGGGAATGGGTTGGGCCGTCGTCTTCCGACCGGCCAGGAAGGTATTCAGTTGCGGATTCTTGGCCATGCGCTCGAGTCCCTTCCATTGGGAATCGAGCGCCAGGCGCACGATCATCGCATTCTTCTCGACATCAATCAACAGGCGGTCTTTGACGCTTGACACCTGGTTGGACTGAAAAAACCAGTACCCCACCACCAACGCCAAAGCCATGGGAATGATACCGACCCCCAGGATGGAGGTCAGAATCTTGCGTTCAATACCCCGACGGGGTCCCTCAGCTTGCATCTTGAGCGTCGGACCGGACTATTCGACTACCCGGCCCCGGCCTATCAGTTCGCGTACCTTCTCAAGGAGTTGATCCACGCGAAATGGTTTCGCGAGGTACTCGTCCGCGCCGCAGTCGAAGATCCGTTCGATATCCTGCTCTTTCGTCAAGCAAGTCACCGCCATTATCGGAATACTGCGCGTTAGCTCTTTATCGCGCAATGCTTTGCAGACTTCAAACCCGTTAATCTCGGGCATCAGGAAATCCAGCAGGATCAGGTCCGGCGTCAACTGCGCCGCCTTGATTCCCACCTCCGTCGCGTTGCTCACCTTGACCAGTTCAAACCCCTCGTCGCTAAGGATCTTCTCCATCAGCGCCAAGGCATCGGGATCGTCGTCCACAATCATGACCTGCTTCTTCACCAGGCCCTTGTCGCGCGGGAACATGTCGTACTGCTCCCGGAACCGATCCAGATCATCCTCCAGGATGCGGTAATGTCCTCCCGGAGTACGCGAAGCCTTGATAAGACCTTGCTTGATCCAGTTCTTGATGCTGTGGTGCGTGACGTGGCAGATCTTGGCCGCCTCGAATGTGGTGTACGCTTTTTGCTCGCGATCGCTCACCGTGAGTAACCCTCCAGGATTTCACGTGGTACTTTAGGAAACCAATGTCGTCGAAGGTGCGCTTTCGCGCCCGGAAGAACCCCTCTCAAAAGGACGAGACAGACGCTACGCCCTATTCGTACAATGCTCATATTTTGTTAGAATTATAGCCGCTACCCGAAGCGCTTGTCAAATTCTGAACGACAATTCTCATCATTTTCGCCGTTTAAGGCCGAATAAAGTCAGGAGTTTACCAAGCCCTCGACGCGAAACAGACAAGCCCCAAACACACAGGTTCTTGAATCCAAGGATGGAGAAGAGTAACCGAAAAGCGGGACACGAACCGCTAAAGGCACACCCTATACCGCGTTGCGTTTCCCCGTGCCAACAACACCCCACACCAACGGCTGCGCATTCAAGCCGGAATCGCTCTACCGGAATTGCCTGATGGCAGCCTTCGTGGCGGCCGTCTCTTCGTCAATCAAGCCCGTCGTTAACAAGGGGGTCTGCCACGGATACAGCTCTATTGCGACCCGGTATCCGACGGTCCAGAAGGCAAACACCACCAGCACCAACCCCAATAGGATTCCATAATACCGGTACGACAGGCACAAAGCGGCACGCCTGCGGTAAAGCCGGGCCCGTCGAACCATCTCCTCACCGTGCTCAAGACTGCCCCCGTGGTTTACGGCGGCCCGCTCCGCGGCGGGCAGGGACAGATACGGATACACCAGGCCAAAAGCCAGTAAACCGAATAACTCCCCAACCCATACCGTGGTTAATGTCGACATCCACCCCGTGTCTTCCGAGCGGCTCGACTGAAGGCCCATCAACACGAAAAGCGTCAACAGCAGCAACCCCGCCCCCGCCACGAGCACCGTCTTCGCGACCGCGGTATGCCGAATCGTGCGTTCCGCTTCTTTCCCAGCCTCGGCCAGCGAGGATTTCACGGTGCCTTCGGCCTCAGCGGCGTCCAACGTGGCGGCCACAATCCGGCGCCCCCAGCGGTTCCACAGCATCCGGGCCACCAGATAGGCCGCAAACGTCCCCAGCAGCGCCAGCGCGAACAACCTGGCGGACAGCAGGTACCCCTCGCGATCGCGCGCAATCCGCTCGTCCCGCCCGTTCTCGAAGTCCTGCAGCGTCCGCAGCGCCGCCTCGAGCTCCCCCTTGCGCGCGGCCAACTCATCGTTGGGCGGCGCCCCGCCAGTCTGCACGATGGCCAGGCGCTGCTCGATCGCCGCCAACTGAATCCGAAATCCCAGTTGCGCCTGGAGGGCGCTGCCCGCGCCGCGCGTGCCGGAATCCTCCCCCTCGGGGGCAATGGCGCTCAACGCCACACGCTCGCCCATGACCTGAAGCGTCTGAAGCCACGCATCCCAGTATTGGGTCCGGCGGGCCTCGATGTCCGTGCGAGCCTGCCCTATCACCGCGTTCACATAACTATAAATGGGCGCGGAGCATTCATCCACCACCCGGCGGCACAGGCCCGCATACACCCGCCCCCGGTTCGGGAGAAACGACGACCAGAGCGGACGCGGAAACGACACGAGCTGACCGGATGTGTTGGCCTGGGCAATAAGCGCCAGGGATTCGCTCAACCCCTCGGACGACTCGTACGCCCCGTGCTGCGCAATCGCCTTCAAATACAGCGGCAGCGCGTTGGAAGGATCGTTCTCGGCCGCAACCGTAAACTTCTCCGCCGCCTCCCGCGACTTGCCGTCCTTCAATAGGAAACAGCCGAAGCGGATAGCCAGGTTCGGGTTGGTCTTGTCCAGCGCAAACGCCTCTTCATACGTGGGCCTGATTCGCTCGGTCTCCTCGCGCGCGGCCAGCGCCTGGAGGTACTTCGGAGTCGGCACCTCCTCGGTCTGTCTGTCCTGAAGCACCGCCTGCTTCAGCAGCACGCGCGAGGACTCGTCCTGCAGCGTCAAGGCATGCGTGTACAACCGCTCCGCACCATCCTGCTGCAAATACAGTTCCGCGTACGCAAGCATCAGCGTGAACAGGACCGTCGCGACGACAAAAAAGCGGAAGGCCCGCCGCGCGCGACG
>JAVEWL010000066.1:0-13972 GCA_034004565.1 FCB group bacterium
TTCCGATCTCTCCTGTCAATCCTGAGAATCCTGCGATCCTGTCAAAAAGAAAACACCCCCAGGCCCATCGCTTCCGGCCTGGGGGTGCTTCAATCTCTCCTGCAAACCTCTACGTCAGCTTCGGCAGCTCATATCCCGCGCGCCGCGCACGCGCCAGCATCGCGTTGCCCTCGTCGCAATTCGTGAACCGTTCCGCCTTCGGATCCCACTTCAGGACCTCGCCGACCTTGTTCACGTCTCGCACGATATTCACCAGATAGCACAACGTCGTGCTTCGATGCCCATATTCGATGTCGGCGGTGCACTTCTTGCGCGACTTGATGCACTCGACCCAATTCTCAATGTGCGCCTGCGTTTCGGGAATCTTCTGCGGTTCCGGCCGGTCCGCGCCCTGCACCAGTTCAATCGGGTCGCCCCAGATCCGGTCGCGGTTGATCTCGATGCTGCCCTTCTCGCCCTCGAACCGGCAGCCGAGCCCCGGCGATTTGTCGGCGTCCAGGTGCAGCAGCAGTTCCGTGTCGTTCGCGTACTTCGCGCGCACTTTTGCGCGCGGTCCGACGATGGATTCCAGGCCCTTGTCGGTCTTTCGGAAAAGCATGGGGTAGAACGGCGAGCCCGTCTCGTCCTCGCCAATGGGCCGCTCGGTGAAGTTGCCCGCCGGCACATCCTTGACCGCTTCCTCCAGCACAATCTCCACAGGCCCGGTCTCACTCGTGCCCAACCCCCGCTGAATCTGGTCGTAGCTGTGCGTGCCCCAACCCGTCACTCCGAACGAGATGCCGCCGCCGTCGTAGTCCTTCCACGTCGCCCAGCCGTGATGGATGTCGTTGCGGTACGGCCGTAACTCCGCCTGGTTCGTCCACACATCCCACCACGTATCGCTGCCGCCCGCCGGCATCGGCTCACCCGGCTTCGGCGTCCACGTCAGCGGCGCGATGAAATTCGGCGCATGAACATACTTCACTTTCCCGATCGCGCCGTTCATCACCAGGTCGCTCGCCCAGTTGTTCAGCGGCATCGAGCGCTGCTGCGTGCCCACCTGCGTGACCGTCTTGTAGTGCCGCGCACAGCGCACCATCTCGCGGCCTTCCGCGATGGTCAGGCTCATCGGCTTCTCGATGTAGGTGTCCACGCCCATCGCCATCGCGTGGCAGGTGATCCATGCGCGGCAATGGGTCGGCGTCTCGATCATCACGCCGTCGAGATTTTCCTTCTCGATCATCGTGCGGAAATCGGTGTACTGCGTCCATTTCTGGCCCGCCGGCTGGAACTTCATGAAGAAATCCATGTCCGGCTGGAAGATGTCGCACACCGACACGATCCGCATGCCCGGCACGCCGACGCTGTTGTCGACGATGTCCTTGCACCGCCCGCCAAGCCCGATCAGGCCGATATTCACCGTCTCGTTCGCGCTCATCTTCTTACGGCCCGTGGCACAGGCCGAAAGCATGAACGGAGCCGCCGCGGCCCCTTTAAGAAACGTTCTGCGCGTTATCATTTCGCATCTCCCGAAGCGTTTTCCCAGGAGCCGGTTTTCGCCGACTTCAGCACCGCGTCGCACACGTACTGCGTGTCCAGCGCATCGCGGAAATTCGGCCGCACGGGTACGCCCGTGTCCAGGCCCTTCACAAAATCCGCGACCGCATGAATGAAGGTATGTTCGTAACCGATCGTGCAGCCCGGCACCCACCAGTTCTTCATGTACGGATGATCCGAATCGGTCACCAGGATCGTGCGCCACCCGTTCACCTGCGAATCCGTGCCGTGCTCGAAATACTGCAACTGGTGCGCGTCCTCCAGGTCAAAATAGATCGATCCGAGCTCGCCGTTCACCTCGAACGTGTTCTGGTTCTTTCGCCCGCGCGCGTACCGCGTCGACTCGAACGTCGCCAGTGCGCCGTTATTGAACTTCGCCAGGAACGCGCACGCGTCGTCAATCCCCACCGGCTTCTTTACGCTCGGATCGTCCTGCGTCGGACGTTCCTTGATGAATGTCTCCGTCATCGCCGTGACCTTGTCCATCCCGCCGATGAGCCATATCGCCGTATCGATCGAATGTGCCAGCAGGTCGCCCGTCACGCCGCTGCCCGCCACGTCCACGTCTAGCCGCCACAGCGTCGCGCCGCCCTGCGGCACGTCCGGGTTGATGGTCCAGTCCTGAAGATACTTCGCGCGGTAATGGAACACGCGCCCGATGCGCCCCTGCTCGATCATCTGCTTCGCGAGCGTAATCGCGGGAACGCGGCGGTAATTGAACCACACCATGTTGGCCACGCCCGCCTTCTCGACGGCCTCGGTCATCTCAAGGCCTTCGGCGGCATTCATCGCGAGCGGCTTCTCGCACAACACCATCTTCCCGGCCTGCGCCGCCGCGATGGCGATTTCCTTGTGCGTATTGTTCGGCGTACCGATGTCGATGACGTCGATGTCCTTGCGCTCGACGAGGCGGCGCCAATCCGTCTCGGTGCTCTCCCAACCCCAGTTCTGCGCGAAGGCGTGGAGCTTGTCTTCCTTGCGCGCACACGCGGCCTTCATGACCACCTCGTGCCCGAGATCGAAGAACTTGTTCGCTTTAAGGTACGCGTTCGAATGCGCCCGCCCCATGAAACCGTAGCCAATCAGGCCGACATTGAGCTTCTTCGTGGCCATTCCTTCTCCTCCCGTTTGATGTTCCGCATCGAGAATGACTCTCGTTGTCCGTCAAGCCTCTTCAGTTCTTAAAATCGAAAACCGAAAATCTGAAATCGAAAATCTAAAAACGCATTGCCTCAAAAGCCTGTTCGTATATCCAATGACCAAAATCATTCGGATGATTGATGTTGTTTCCCAGCAACGAGGACTGGTCCTTGCGCTCAAGAACCATCATCCACGTGCTGTAGACGTCCACATACGCGCACTGCGCTTCGGCCGCCGCATCGCGCGCGGCCGCCTCGTACAGCGCCATGCGATGCGAGCCGTAGTGCCAGTTCTCGTTCGGCGGGAAGGTCGAGAAGATCACCACCTCCGCGCCTTTCTTCTCCCGGATCATCTTCGTCAGCGCGACCAGGTTCGCCTTGTACTGCTCCGGCTTCACGCTTCCGATATTGTGATCGTTCATGCCGAACCCGAGCAGCACCAAGTCCGGCTTTTCCACCGTGCCGATGTACTTGTCGTACCACTCGACGCCCTGCTTCGACGTGTACCCCGGAATCGAAACGTCCTTCACCGAAACCTGCGCCTTCGGGAACTTGTTCTGCAAATACTTCGCATACAGGTCCTGAAAGCGCAACGTCGGCTCCGAAGCCTCGCCGCCCGCCGTGATGCTATCGCCATACGTGGCAATCAAAAACGGCCCGCCCGCCTCCAGCTTCTTCCGCGTATTCTTGAGGTACTTGCCCTGCCTGTTCGGCTTCGCGAAAGCCTTGCCATTCGCCGTCTCATAATCCGCCCATACGAACCACGGATGATTCGTGAACTGCGGCAGCTTCGAATGGTCAAAGTCCTTCAACCCGAACATCACGTTCGTCGAGTAATCCGGAATCCGCGAGTCCGCCGTGCGCGCAATGGTGCCGTTCGCATAGTCCACGACGAAGTCCTTGCCTTCCTCGTAGACCACGCAGCCGTCCTTGCCCGGCAAGTACGTGCTGCGCAGCGTCACGCTGCCCTCCACCACGCCGTCAAAGCAAAGCCGCCCCGGCTCCGTCTTCACCAGCACAAGGCTTTCCCCGGCCACCTTCATCTTACCGCCCCGAGCCTCCGGCCCCAGGCTCGCACAAGACACCGCGCACACCAGCGCCAGAATGGTCAATGCGGCTTTCATCATTCTCCCCTAGTCATTACTCACCGGTCATGGGCTTCATAAAGCACCTTTCCTTTTTCGAGGATGTCCTTCATGAAGTCGTCGCCCATGATGAGTCGTTCCGAGACATTCTCAGGCGTACGAACAAGGATGTCAACGGGAAACGACGGATCAAGCTTCAGGCAGATGTCTGCGAATTTTCGAGCAGGATTCGCTGCCTCGGGAAGCACGACGAGCAGGTCAACATCGGAGTCCGCCGTGGGGGTCCCGTATGCATAGGAACCAAACAGGACCACCCGAACGGCATGGAATTCACGACCGATATCGGCGCCAAGCTGCTCTATCTTATCTATTGTGGTCAAGTGCTGCTTCTGTTCCTTTGTTGGGGTCTTCCTCAATCGTCATCGCACTCCGAGTCACGCGACCCGGTCAACGATTCCGCGCAGCCGTTCAAGAATCACCTCCGGATGCTCGGGAGTAACTCCCAATTCACTTGCCCTTAGGATTTCTATCGCCACCAAGACTTCTCCTTCGGCGAAATCCAGGGCGATATCGTCGTTTAGTCGAACCGTACGGCATTGGAAATTGCCCTCACGGAGCCGAATATCCAAAGCGTCCGCCTGAGGATCGTAGGTAATTCTCATCGTTCCTGTCCTTCCTGAAAGTAGAAGGCGTACACCGTCACAACCACTATCTGGCCTTCTTCTTCCGCCACAACAGGCGCCACTTGACACATGCCATAGTGTTTCCCCGCCCAGTCGCGGCGAAATTCCAGGTTTAAGCGATACTGCCAAAGGCCTCGGCGGGCGGCTTCCCGTCGTCCAATTCGGATTGCCCTTATGACATCTTCTTCGGTTACGCCGCGATCTTGCATCTTTGAGATCGCATGAGCACTGAAAACGATAGGGCAATCCATCTTCGCGTCTGGCTCCCGCTCTGGCCAGCGACCTAGCCGTTGTACTTCACATTCATCTCATCGATCGACTTCTTGCACTGCTCGGTCACCACCCACGCATCGGGCCAGAAGCAAAGGTCGATGGTCCACCAATCGTGCGGAATTCCGGACCGGTTCAGTTCCGGCACCAGCTCGTCGAAATTGAGTATCCCCTCGCCGAACGGCGCGTGCGTGCTCGTCTCGTCGTCGTGCAGCGTGCCGTCCGAGTCAATCAGGTGAACATGGTTAATCTTTCCGCGCAGCTTCTGCGCCAGTTCCAGTGCGCCGCCCGGAAGTGTTTCCTTCTTGCCCGGCTGGCGCGCGCCGACCGCCGCGCACATGTGGGCATGGCACGTGTCGAACTGTACGCCGAAGTTGTCGTCGTTCACTTCCTCTGGGATGCGGATGATGTCCGACGGTTTATTAAAAGCGAAGCCCGGCTCGAACTCCCACGTCACATACACGCCCTTGTCCGCCGCCTCGCGCGCGCACTGCTTCCACACCTTCACGACCTTCTTGCGCGCTTCCTCTTCATCCACCTCGCTGAAGATCGTCGGCGGCTGAACCGAGTCCACGCGAATCCCCGGAATTCCCAGGTCCACGCAGAAATCGAGGTTCTTGCGGAACTCTTCGATGTACGGCGTCGTGTCGTCGGCATTCACCAGCTTCTGCGCCCACAGGTTCGCCGCCAGGCCCGAGAACGCCAGCCCCGCATCCGCAACCTGCTTCTTCACGGCCGCCCGCTGTTCCTTCTCCGGCATCAGGTCCGGATTCGGATGCACGCCGAAACCGCCGAGTTCCAATCCGTCAAACCCCAGCGCCGCCAGCTTGCTCACGACTTCGTCCCAGGGAACAGGGTTTTCCGCGTAGGGGCCAATCGAATACGCCCAGGTGCCGATCGATATCCTCTTCATGGCTACTCCTCTGCTTTTTCGGTCAACGTGCGCCTCTCTTCCAAAACATCGGTCGCATTCCAGGACCGCCCGTTCCGGCGCGGCCCCCTACAGTATTGCAACACAAGCGCCCGAAGTCACGTTTCTTGACGTTCGCTTCGCCGTTTGCGATAGTGCTATCCAGACAACCGTCGGAGAGGAAAACGACCATGCGTACAATTGATACGGAAAGACGCTCCTTCTTGAAGTCCGTCGCGGGTGTCGCGGCGGGTTTGGTTGCGGCCGGCAGCGTGGGCGCGCAGGAAACCAAGAAAGAAGAGAAGAAAGAAGCCTGGAAAAAGGCCAAAGAGGAAAAATGGACCCCGCTGTTCAACGGTAAAGACCTGACCGGCTGGAAGCCCGAAGGCAAGGCCGTCTGGACCGTTGAAGACGGCGTCCTCGTCGGCGTCCAGGGTCCCGGCGCCGCCCCCGGCGACCTCTTCACCGAGAAGGACTTCGCGGATTTCGAGCTGAAGGTCGTTTACAAGGTCCAGTGGCCCGCCAACAGCGGCGTCTGGTTCCGCTACCAGTCCCCCGAAAAGTCCTACCAGGCGGACATTCTCGAATTCAAGGAACCCGTGGCCTACTCGGGCACCATCTACTGCCCCGGAAAGATGTTCCTGGCCGCCAACACAGACCCGAAACTCGAAAAGAAGGACGACTGGAACACCATCGTCATCAAGGCCAAGGGTGACCACCTGGTCGTGTCGCTCAACGACGTCGTCACCGGCGACGTCCACGAAGCCTCTTACGACAAAGGCAAGATCGGCTTCCAGATCCACCCGGGAGACGAGTTCAAGGACATGAAACTGTCGGTGCGCGAAATCGCCATCCGCGAATTGTAGGCTACCGCCGCGAAAGGCGGCGAGGGAGAGTACACTTATGGCAACGACTACCAGCAGCGTCCGGACGCTCGCCGAGCGGGCAATGGAACAGGGCAAGGGCGTTCTGCGCCTCGCGCCGGCCTGGGTGCCGCGCTCGTTCTGCGTCCCGGGATGCCGTATCAAGCTCCATCCGGACGACTATTACGCCTTGGGCGGCGTGCGCGGCGGCATCGACGAGCGTTGGTTCGCCTCCACGACCCCCGCCGATAACGGACCCCTCACCAGCAAGAACGAAGGCCTCAGCCCCATCGTCGTCGAAGACGGCGGCAAGACCGAGACCGTACTCCTGCGCGACGCCATCGCCGAGCTCAAGGGCGAAATCATCGGCGACCGTCTCTGGAACGAGCACCAGCGCTGGCCGATGTACTCGAAGTTCTTCGACAACATGGGCGCGCTGCCCTTCCACATCCACCAGCGCGACGAACATGCCGCGAAAGTCGGCCAGCTCGGCAAGCCCGAAGCCTATTACTTCCCGCCACAGGCCAACAACCACGGCGGCCACTTCCCCTACACCTTCTTCGGCTTCCCGCCGGCCACCACCAAGGACGAGCTCCGCGAAGCCCTCGCGAATTACTCCAAGGGCGACAACAAGATCACGAACCTGTCCGTCGCCTACCGCCTCGAACCCGGCACCGGCTGGGACGTGCCCCCCGGCGTGCTCCACGCCCCCGGCAGCCTTTGCACCTACGAGCCCCAGAAGGCCTCCGACGTGTTCGGCATGTACCAGTCGCTCACGGGCGAGCAGATCGTACCCGAAGAACTGCTGTGGAAGGACACGCCCAAGGACAAGGTCGGCGACGTCGATTACCTTGTCGAAGTAGTTGACTGGGAGCTCAACGTCGACCCGAACTTCGGCAAGAACCGCTTCATGCGCCCGAAGCCCGTCAGCGATCTTGAGACCATGCGCGCCCAGGGCTACGAAGAAAACTGGATCTGCTACAAGTCGCCCGATTTCAGCGCGAAGGAACTCACCGTGTTCCCCGGCCAGACCGTCACCATCAAGGACGCCGGCTGCTACGGCTTCATCATGATGCAGGGCCACGGCACCATCAACGGCCTGCCCATCGAAACGCCCGCGCTCATCCGCTTCGGCCAGCTTACCCACGACGAATATTTCGTAAGCGAGTCCGCCGCCAAGGCCGGCGTGGTTATCAAGAACCTCGGCAGCAGCGACCCGATCGTGATGCTGAAGCATTTTGGCCCTGGCAATCCCGACCTGGGCCTCTAAGCTTGATTTGAATGGAACGACAAACGCCGGGATCCCGCTTCGCGCGGGGTCCCGGCGAACTTGATTGAGGCCAGAACCATGCCACCCTCTAGAAAGCGCGCGAACCCGCACCGCAGCATCATCAACCTGACCGATCCCAACCGCGATCCGTCGCAGGGTCAGTCAAACTACCGCGAGCAGGCCCTGAAACTGTTTCCGCACGTTTGTGCCCGCTGCGGCCGCGACTTCGCAGGCAAGGAACTCCGCGAACTTACCGTCCACCACAAAGACAGCGACCACAACAATAACCCGCCCGACGGAAACAACTGGGAACTCCTCTGCCTCTACTGCCACGACGAAGAACACCAGAAACTCGGCAGCGGCGGCTTCCAGGGCGCCACCACCCGCGAAGTCCACCAGGAAGGCTCCCTCGGCTTCAACCCCTTCGCCGCCCTGAATAAACCCGACGGAGATTCCTAACACTGACCCCGATCATGGGGGCCTTGTCATACCCCCAAATCATCCGCCTCGGTAGTTTTCCCCTGCGGGGAAAAGGATGGGGAGGATGATTTGGGGGTATGGCAAGTCTTTGGATGGTGCTGACGCAGTGGCAGGAACCGCACCCCGGCGATGTGGCTTTCTGTGCCTTTACCCGCTGAGGAACTTCCCGTTTACTTGTCTCGTAGTTTAATCGGATGAGGATACCGATGGGGCTTGGGGTTGTTCGCATTTCTCACACGGAGTGGATTCAGGTCCCGCAGCCCATGCCGCCAGGAGAGGCATGGTCACACATGCCGCTGCAAAGAACCCTATCCGGCCTGGGAGGTCCATTACGAAGAGGGTCAGGTAGGCATTGATCCCCGCATGTGCCAGAATAGGCACCAGAAGGTTGCCGCTGCGCTCACGGGCCAGGCAGGAGAGGAATCCGGTGCTCGCGGTCCAGACAAAGGCGCCCCAATCCAGCGTGTAGATGCCCAGGTGCGGCTTGAAAGGGTTCAGCAGGTGCCCTATGCCAAGAAGAACGGCCGTTGCGATCGCGCCTGCGCCGTAGCTCGTTTCTCCCCATCGCAAGGGGCGGCCGTACACGTCGTTCAGCGTACCTTGGATGAACCCCGTGTAGAACAACTCTTCCCCGACGGCGACAAACAAGAATTGAAACAGCAGCGTCTCGGCGACGTGTCCCACGAGACGTGGCTGGAGCCTGACTTGAGCGAACAGCGCTTCGCCCACCAGCGGGAACAGGACAAAGGGGAGGAAGACGGCCAGGCCGATCCCCACATTTCGCGGTGTGAGCGAAAAGCAGAGACCGTAGGTTTGCAAACTTCCCAGCCCCATTCCAAGCGCCGACAGTGGGATGACGAAGAACCATATGTGAAACAGGAAGTTCCACTCAAAAGGGGCTTGGAGGCGCGCCAACGGACTTGCGGGCAACCAGTAGGCATATATCCTCAGGGCTGTCAGCAAGACCAGAATTGAAAAGGTGGTGATTAGGGCACGACGATGCTCCGCGGTACATCGTCTCCACATATCGCGTCTCCCGCTTCGGACAGTTGTCTTCGCGCTCCAATGCAATAAAAGCCACGGTCTATTTCAAGGATATGCGCAACGAGTCCTCGTACGTCCCAATCTCCCCGAACGGAATCGCCCTGAACCCAATCCCCCCAATCACCGCGGCATCCTCCTTCAACGTAAAATTCCGGTCCACCGCATCCACGAACCCCGGGTCCTCGCCCCCGACCCAATTCGCAAATGCATCCTCGATCCCCGGATCCCGCGCAAAAAAGCTCCCGCACCCGTACGCAATGTTACGCGTGATGATATTGACGTCGTGCCCGTCCTTCAGCCGCGCCAGCGCAGGATACCGCGTGCTGTACGGCGGCGAAGCAATGTCCACGTCCCGCGTCAGAAACCCGACCACCGCATCGCTCGCCAGGAACTTCGCCCAGCGCTCCGCGCCCCACGGCGAAAAACTGATCGCGTACTTGCAATCGACAAACACGTTGTTATCGACCCAATTGTCCTTACCCCCGTGAATCTGCACCCCGCCGAACTGCGACTCCGAGCAGCGATAAAACACGTTCCCGTAGATAGCCGTCCCGCTGATTGCGTCGTCCAGCCGAATTCCCGCCTGTCCGCACGCGCGTCCGCTCGCGATGTTGTGCCAGTAATTGAACCGCAGCACATTCCCCCGATAACTCGGGTTGTAGAAGATGTCGATCCCGCCCTGATCGTCCGATTCCTTCACCACGTCATGAATATTATTGAACTCCACGACGTGGTCATTTCCCTCAAGCCGGATTGCATGACACGGCGAGTAGTGGAAATGGTTGTGCGCGATTCGGTTGCCAACGCCCTCGATCTGCACCGCAGGCGTGTACGTCCGATCGATGCGCGAGAAGTTGTGAATGTCGCAGTTCTCAACGAAGTGCCGTGCGGGTGTGAGCGTCTTGCGATCGCCGCCGATAATCTCCGTCCCGCGCCGTCCCAGGCTGTAGATGTCGCAGCTCAGCACGCCGCAATCGCTCCCGCCCGTGAAGCTTACGCCGTTCGACCCGAGCCGCCGGATCACACACCCCGCCACGAGGCAGCGATTGCAGTCCGTGCCCACAATTCCGTCGCCCGCGCTCAACTCGACCGTCAGTCCCTCCAGCGTCAGAAACGAGACGCCCTCCAGCCGAAACACCGGTTCCTCCAGCAGCGAAATCTCTACCGTTGCCGCCGCAGGGTCCGAGGGCGGATAGAAGTAAAGCAGCGCCTTCTCCCGGTCGAGATACCATTCTCCCGGCGCGTCAATCTCCTCCAACAGGTTGAACGCGTAATACGGCTGCCCCTCTTTGAGTCCATACGTGCTCACCTGGGCCGTGCGAATTTGCCGCGACGCAACGTCCAAGGAAGAAACCGCGATGCTGTTGTCCGCCCAGTCGTAGAACCAGTACCCGTACAGCCACGCATCCTTCGCCTGCTGCCAGCGCAGCGGTCGATCGCCTTCGTACTCGAACACCCCGCCCCGGTTCTCCTTCAGCGAGCCCGCGTCCAGCACCTTGCCCGTCCGCACAAAACCCTCGTTTGGCCAGCGCGCCGGCGTCATCGCGTCCCCGTTGAAAAACAGCTCCACGCTCGGCCGCGACCCGCACGTGAACCCGCGAAACGTCAGCGGCGCAAAACGCTCAATACCCTGCGCCTTCAAATCGGCAACCAGCACCGCGCCGCGCGCCTCCTCCGGCAAGCGCGCCAGAATTGCCTCATCCTCAACCTTCTTGAAACCCGTCACCGCCGCGCCGCCGCTCAACCGCACCGTCTCGCCGTCGCAGGCCGAAATCACCACCGGCGCGGCTTCGGTGCCCGATACCCCCGCATCCAGGCTGAACCCCTTCTTGAGCCGGTACAACCCTTCGCGAAGACAAATCCGGACACCGCCCGCCGGAAGTCCCACACCCGCCTTCAGTGCGCGAAGCGAGTCCACCGCCTTCTCCAGCGTGCCAAACGGCGCCTCCTTCGTGCCCCCATTCGAATCGTTTCCGTCCAGCGCTACGTACCACGTCAAGCCCGGTTCCGGCGCAGCCGGCAGCTTCACCCGACTTTCCGACGCATCCCGTTCCGGCAATCCCGCCGCCTTGCGTTCAATCGCCTTCAGTGCTCCCTCGGCCTCCCAAAGGTGGTGGGGGGGAGCCTCCGGAATTGCGGCCACGGCCCGATACGCCTGCCTGGCCTCCTCAATCTTACCCTCACGTTCGAAGTTCATCCCGACCCGCAATTGCGCCAGGCTCTTGTAATGCGCGGGGATCATATCCATCCCCAAAACCTGCGCAAACTCTCCCCGCTCAAACGCCTCCCGCGCCAAGGCCACCCCGTCCTGCGAAAACGCCACCCCCGCCAGAAGCAACAGCATCGCGCCAACCACAACAAACCTGAACATAGCCACCTCGCTTGCCTGCCGAAGGAATCCCACAACCACACCCCATCCTACCCCGCCCAACGCTCCAATAAAAAACGGGCCCCATAGGTCCCATAAGACCCATAAGACCCATAAGACCCATTCTTCAATCTCGCTCTAGAAGACCGGCAACCCCTCCTCGCAGGTGTCCACCACAGCCATTCCCTCAATTTCTACAAGCCACCCCGGCCTGCACACAGGACCCACGACCACCACCATCGGTGTCGCCTCGAACCGTTCGCGCATGCACCGCCAAACCTCCGCCCGATCCTCCGGTTCCCGCACATACACCAGAAAATGGCACATATCGTCAAGCGTCGCGCCAGCCGTCGCGAGCAACGCCGCCATATTCTCCAGCGTCCGCTCCAATTGCCGCGCCACATCCCCCGGATGCACGATCTCGCCCTTGCAGTCGATGCTCGCCGTGCCGGAAAGAATCACATGCTTCCGGTCCCGATACGCCACCGAAGTGCCGCGTTCAAACGTAACCCCGTAGACGTGCGTGTGACTCAAATGCCCCAACGCCGACAAATACTCAACCTGCTCGTCGCGCACTCCACCGACGGCATACGCATCCAGCGAAACCAGCGCCCCCGCCTCCGCAGGCACGCCCTCGATCCCCGTGCTCGCCACGAAATGCGTCTCCGGCGTCAGCCCCCGCCGCGCGAAAAACTCCCGCCGCGCCGCCACCAACCCGCCGTAATTCTCGTCCACATCCCGAACAAAGAACCACGTGCGAATCAGGTTCTCGGCCAGAATCATCTTCTTCTCACCCAGATACCCGTCGTACTGCTCCAGAATCGCCTGCGTCTGCGCATGAGGCGTGTCGTTCAACGCGGCACACAGCCCCGTGCTCCAATGATGCGACAACTCGCCCCGCGACACCGTCAGCGTCGACCCGTCGAAGACCTTTTCGATTGCCCCCGCCGGATCGCTTACATGATAAGCCCACAGCGCCACCTTTGCCGGCGGCAAGGGCGCCTGTCCAATCCACGACACCGCGCACGGCTCGCCGCTTCGCCGCGGATTCGAAAACGCCCGCGCCTTCAGGGCCTCCGTCTGATTTAGCACATCGCCGCAGAAGAACCGCCTGAACACGGCGCCGTGAAGCGAGATGCCGAGCGTTTCCAGTGTTATCACATACGCCCGCTCCAGCCACGCCAGTTGTTCTTCAAAATCGCCCTCGTCCCGCGGCTCCAGGATGAGGTGAAACTCGTTGACCCCCGAGGCCCCGCGAAAGCACGAAGCATGGGCCGACACCGGCGCCGATCCGCAATCGATCCGTCGCGACTCCATTCTCAATTCCACACTGCTCACTTCGAAACCACCTCATATTCAATGGCCGGCAACACCCCGAACGGCGTCGGGTTCTTCCGCTTGCCCTTGGGTTCCGCCCCCTCCGCATCCGCCGGAGGCTCGATCGTTACCTGAACGATCAGGTTATCTCTATACCCAATGCCTGGGCCGTCTCCGTTCGACGTTACATCAAAGCAGAAACCTTCCGGCACCACGTGCGGTCCTTCAATCGAGATTCCTTTCGGCGGCTCCACCAGCGCAAGGCGCACCTGCGAGAGCAGGGGAGAGGGCGGCGTTCGAATCACCACCTTCGCCTCGCCGCCAACGGGAACGCGCACGGGCGCCGTGTCCGCGAGTTGCACGATCGTCGCGCCGCGTTTTGGCCCCAGCACCGACACCAGAAGTTGCTGCGACGGCACGAGGTGACGATACGCAAAGGCCTGCATCATGTCTTCGGCAGGCACGGCCGGACGTACCACCGCCTGCCCGCCGATCTGCGCCCGGCCCTCAAGCTGAAGCTCGACGGGGGCATCGAGTGCCGTCGGTGGCGCGGCAAGGGTCATGCGGACGGAGTCGCGCCCGCCCGGAATCATGCCGCCGCTCAATTCGAATCCGGCCGGCGCGTCCTTGAGCACCACCTCGATATCGCCGTCGAAGCCGTCTTTTCGTATCGCGTGCACCTCGATCGCGGTGAAGCGTCCAGGCACAAGATTGATGCTCGATGGCGACACGTATAACGAGAAGTCGGGCTGCGGCGCGCCCACCCGCAGGCGGTAATGGTGCGCCTCGCCCCCGGCACGCTGCGTGTCGGCCACGCGCAAGAAGTACGTTCCCTCCGCCGGCAAACGCGTACGCAGATACGAATCGGCATGGTGCGTAAGCAGACCCGATTCCTTGTCCTCGCAATCGTCGTTCCATTCGATCACGCGCCCGGACTCGTCCATCAACCGCAAGAGCGAGTCCAGCGGGGAGCCAATCCGGCGCGCCACGATTTCCGCCACCACCTC
>JAVEWL010000763.1:0-3015 GCA_034004565.1 FCB group bacterium
CCGGCGCGCATTCGTATTCGACGATGCACTTTTTGGAGATGGACACTTCGAGCAGGTGGACCATTTCCTGTATGAGGGTCGACTGGTTGTCCGATGTCACGACGAACCGGCCCTTGCCGGTGTACGCCAGCAGTTGTTTGGTGAGTTCGGCGGCGCGGCGCGCGGCGGTCTCGATGTGGCGCAGGCTGTCGTAGGCCGGCGAATCGGGCAGCAGGTCCAGCAAGGCCAGATCGGCGTGTCCGAGGATGCCGGTCAAGAGGTTGTTGAAATCGTGCGCGATGCCGCCGGCCAGCACGCCCAGGCTCTCGAGCTTTTGCGTGTGCTTGATCTTGCCTTCGAGCTTGCGTCGCTCCGCCTCGGCGTTCTTGCGATCCGTGATGTCGTAGCACGAGCCCACGTAGCCCGCGAAATGTCCGTTGAGATCGTCGAAGGGCCGGCCCAGGTCGGTCACCCAGCGGTATTCGCCGTCGCGCCGCCGCAAACGGTACTCGAGCTCGAACGGCGCGCGCGCGTCGAACGCGGCCCGGTGAATCCGCAGGCAGCGATCGCAATCCTCGGGGTGAACGCTTTCGATCCAGCCCTCGCCCTTTTCTTCCTCGATCGTGCGCCCGGTAAAGGCGAGCCAGGTCCGGTTGAAATAGTCCCAGTTGCCCTCGGCGTCCGCTCGCCACACCAGCGAGGGAAACTCCTCGAGGAGGGTCAGGTGGAAATCGCGCGCGCGGACCAGGGCCTCTTCGGCCTGGCGGCGGTCGGTGATCTCGCGGATCACCGTGAGCACGGTGTCCTCGTGGCAGGGCACAATGCGCGCCTCGAAGTACCGCGGCTTGCCGCCGAACGTCAGCGGGTATTCAATTTTCTCGGGACGCCCCGTCGCGGCCGTGCGGTCGAACGCGTCGCACAAGGGCGCCAGCTCCGCCGGCAACACGTCGCGCATCCGGCAGCCGAGGTATTCCGTCGGCGGCAGGACGGGGTGGCTTTCGCCGCTGTGAAATTCGAGGAACACGCCCCGCTTGTCGTTCAGGAAGATCAGGTCCGGAATCGCTTTCAGGATGGCGCGTGTGCGGGCTTCGTTCCGGTGGATCGCCTCCTCGGCCTTCTTGCGCTCCGTGATGTCGAACAGGATTCCGCGCGCGCCCGCGGGCTTGCCGTTGCGATGAATCAACGACGTGCGCGCCATCACCGGCACGCGGCGGCCGTCCTTCGCGCAAAGGGTATATTCGTGGTTGTTGAACTGGGCCCCGGCCAGGACTTCCCGTAACCGCCGTTCCGCGTTGTCGCGCTGCCCGTCGAGCACCAGGCTCGTGGCGGGGACCCCCAGGGAAAGGTCTTCTTTCGTATACTTCAACACCTCGAACGCGCGCTTGTTGGCGAAGGTGATCCTGCCTTCAACGTCCATCTCGTAGACGATTTCCGGCAGAAGCTCGGCCAGCTCGCGGAACCGCTCCTCGCTCTCGCGCAAGGCCGCCTCCGCTTGCTTGCGCTCGGTAATGTCGACGCCGATGGTCGCAACGCCCGCCACTTCCCCGTGCGTGCCGCGCAGGGTGCACGTCGTCCACACGACGGTGCGGCGTTCGCCCGAACGGGTGAGAATTTCGCGCTCGGCCTGGACGGGCAGATCCTCGTGCTCGGCCCCGATGCGCAGAAAAGCCCCGTAGGAGCAGGCGCGATCCTCTTCGGGCACCAGGCACTCGAACCAATTGCGGCCGAGGAGTTCCTCGCGCCGCCACCCGGTGAGCGTCTCGAAATATTCGTTGCAAAAAGTCACCCGGCCCTCGGCGTCCACCGTACACGCGAGCAGTTGGGCGTTCTCGAGGATCTGCCGGTACCGCCGCTCCGATTCGTGCAGCGCGGTGGTAACCGCCTTGTGCTCGGTAATGTCGCGGCAGAACGCCACGATGTGAGTCTTTCCGGCGGCATGAACGAGACTGGCGCTGATCGACAGTTCACAATACTCGCCGTCGCGGCGGCGGAAGTGCCGCTCGAACCGGCTCGAGCCGTCGCGCACGATCTCCTCGAGCCGGGCGCGGATACGCTCGGGCGGCACATCGGGCTGGAGGTCCTTCAGGGTCATGCCGGGCAACGCCTGGCGCGGATACGCCACCATTGACGCGAAGGCATCGTTCACATCGAGGAAGGTGCCGTCCAGCGTCACGCGGAAATACCCGTCCAGCGAGCTCTCGAGCATGAATTGCGTCTGGCGGATCTGGTCCCGCAGCCGGTACTCGAGCGATTGGCGCTCGTGCAAGTTCGACAGCAGCCGATCCACCTCGCGGTCGTGGCGGCGCGGCCCCAGCAATTCGTCCGCGGGGACGTGGTAGAAGTTTCGCACCACGGACCCCGCCACCACGAGCGTCGGATGGGAGCGAATCACATCGGGCAACAACCGCGCCGAAACCCGGTCGCGCCGGTATACCGATAGGCCCACGGAATGGGTGGACGCATAGAAGGCGGTCGAGACGGCCTCGCAACGCAGCAGGTGCTCCGGGTCCGCCCCGGCTTTCCCGGAAAGGTCCGGTTCGACCAGAACGCGCAACGCCGACGCGCCGCGCTGTGACGCCTCGCGCATGCGCTCTTCGAGCCAGGCCTTAATCGCTTCGGGCGCGGGGCTGTCGCTGACGGTGCCGATGAGCAGGCGGCCGGACGCCAGTGCCTGCTCGACCTCGAGACCGTGCAAAATCAGCGAGGCGGCCGCGCTGTCCGCGTCCGCCGAGGCCATGTATACGCAGAACTCGCCGCGATCCAATCCGACCTGGAGGTAGCGGGCCATGACGAGACCGGGGTCTTCATTGGAATCGTAGACCAGGCATGCATAGTCGTGCATGCCCAGCAGTTCGATGCCTCCCGGCAACAACTCGTCTACCTGGATTCCCACAGCAGTCCCCTGGCTCGTGCGTCCCATCGCAGGCGCGGCGGCGGACCGTCGCCCCTGCCATACGAATTATACGTTAAATGCGGTGATAATGATAACGGAATTTTTGAAGATTTTAGCGGCGTGTTCCTGTTCGGACGGTATCA
>JAVEWL010000764.1:0-3010 GCA_034004565.1 FCB group bacterium
AGCGCGAAGCAAAGCTCGCGGAGGCCCATTCGGCGGCGGAAGGAATTCGGCGGCAGGCCCGGGAGATCGCTTCGGCCCGCCGTGATGAAGCCCTCCGCAAGCTGGAGGCCGACCTGGCCGGACTCGCCGTGCGCGACCGTGAGCGGGCGGAAAACGAGGCGCGCAAGCGCGCAATGTCCGCTCGGGAGGCACTGGTGGATGAAGTGCTGCAAGGAATGTACGAGGAATTGGAGCGTATGGCGGACGAGCCCGGGTTCGATGCCGTGGTCAAGGGGCTGCTCAGCGAGATTCTGCGGGAAGCGCCCGCCGATGCCATCCTGATGGTGCCGGCCCGGTACGAGCAGAACGCCCGCGGCTGGCTGGCGATGCAGGGCCGGCCCTCCATGGCGGTGGAAGCCGTGGACGGGCTGCGCGACGGTGTGGCGCTGCGCGACCCGCGCGGGCGTTACCGCGTCAGCAACCGGCTTGCACTGCGGCTGGCCAAGGTCGAGAGCGAAGCGCGAAAGCGCATCGCCGCCGCCCTGTTTGGCAAGGAGAGCTAGGAGCATGCGCGTATCCGACCCCTTGTTCGCCTACCTCAACGCGCGGATCCGTGCCATCAAGGGCCAGCTCATCCCCAGGGCGCAACTGGAGGACTTCCTGCGTCAGAACGACTTGACTCGAATGAGCAATGCGTTGCTGAACACGGTCTATCACCAGGAAATGGCCGAGGCCCTCACCCGTTTCAAGGGCGCGGACGCCATCGAAGAAGCCGTAACGCGCCACCTCATGGCGATGGCACAGATTGTCCTGCAGCGGGCGGAAGAACGCCCGCGGGAACTGGTGGCGCTCGTGTTGGAGCGGTGGAACCTGAATGCCGTGAAGCCGCTCTTGCGCATCCGGCATCAGGGAATCGAGTTGGGCGCCGCGGCGCATCTGCTCATGCCGGGAGCGGACTTTCCACCCAGCCTGCAGCGGCGCATGGCGGCGGCGGAATCGATGGAGGCGCTCATTGGCCGGCTCACGGCATGGAATCCCCGCTTGTGCGGAGGGTTGGCCGCCGCGTTGCCCGAGTACACGGAGACCGGCCGTCTGTCCGTCCTGGAAGATGCGCTGGACCGGCAGTATTTCGTGGATAGCGCCGCACGCCTGCGCAGGAGCCGGGACGAAAACGAACAGTTGCTCCATTTCTTTCTCCAACTGGAGATCGACCTCATCAACCTGCGGCTGGTCTTTGTGAGACTGCGCCAGCAGCGGGCCGAGCCGATCCCGCCCGAGCGCTTCCTGCCCGAAGGCACCCTGCCCGAGAAGACACTGGCGCAATTGGGCGCCGTAGACAATGCCGCGGTAGCGGCGGAACTGCTCAAGCGCACGCGATACCGCAGTTTCGTGGAAGAGTTGTACCAGTTCATGCAGACCCGCCGTTTTTCGCCGGTGGAGCGCCTGTTCGAGCGCGTGTTGATGGAGGAATTGCGCAAGCTGGCCATGCTGAATCCATTGAGTCTCGCCATCGCGATGGATTTCGCCTGGCGCAAGTATAACGAAGGCATCAATATTCGCCTCATCGCCCGTGGCTTGGCAGGGCATCTCCCCACCGGCCGCGTGCGCGAGGAATTGGTGTTCATCTGATGGGGCATATGAAAATCCCATGTCAAAAATAGTCGCAATCGCACACCCCAGTTCGGCCCTGACCCTCGGACTCGCCGGCATCCGGGTCGAGGAAGTGCTCAACGAGCACGCGGCGGACCGCCGTGTCGAAGAACTGCTGAAGAGCGACGCGGAAATGCTGCTCATCGACGAAGAGTTGCGTTCCGGGTTTTCCGAGTACACGGAACTCGTGCTCAGCCGGCACAAGGGCCTGCCGCTGGTCATCTTCTGCCCGGCGTTCCGGGATGAGGAGGCCGACACGAGCAAGTACATCAACGCCATTCTCAAGCCGGCCGTGGGCTTTGAAATACGGCTGGACTGACGCGGCGGCATACATCGCGGCGGCACGCCGCGAAACATGGAGTACGGACAATGGCCGTAGCCGAAAAGGAAACCATCACTGGCAGGCTCGTGCGCATCTCGGGCCCGATGATCGAGGCCGACGGCATGCTCGGTGTGGGCATGGGAGAGATCGTCCACGTCGGCGAGGCGGGACTCTTGGGCGAGGTCATTCGCATCGAGGGGCCAAAGGTTTACGCCCAGGTCTTCGAGAGCACCGAGGGCATGTATCTGGGCGAGCCCGTCACCGCGACCGGCGTACCGCTCAGTGTCGAACTGGGGCCCGGGCTGCTCGGCTCCACCTTCGATGGCATCCAGCGCCCGCTCGAGACAATCCGCCAGGCGTCGGGCGATTTCATCGGACGCGGCATCATGGCCGTGGCGCTCGACCGCGAACGCAAGTGGCCCTTCACGCCCGTGGCGCAACCGGGCCAGGAGGTCACCGGCGGCGACGTCATCGGCACGACGCCAGAGACCAACGCGATTCTCCACCGGATCATGGTGCCCCCGCATGTCGAGGGTAAGCTGGCCTGGATCGCGCCGGAAGGCGAATACACGGTCGAGGAGGTTGTCGCGCGGCTGGAGAACGGAACCGAATTGCGCATGATGCAGCGTTCGGCCGTCAAGAGCGCCCGCCCCTTCGCGCGCAAACTTCCCATGGACCGCCTGTTCATGACCGGCCAGCGCGTGCTCGACTGCCTGTTTCCCGTGCCGATGGGCGGCTCCGCCATAGTGCCGGGCGGGTTCGGCACGGGCAAGACCGTCGTCGAGCAGAGCATCTCGAAATTCTGCAACGCGCAGGTCATCGTCTATGTGGGTTGCGGCGAACGCGGCAACGAGATGACCGAAGTGCTCACGGAATTCCCCCATCTCAAGGACCCGAACACCGGCGAGTCGCTCATGAGCCGGACCATCCTCGTCGTGAACACGTCGAACATGCCGGTGGCCGCCCGCGATGCGTCGGTCTACACCGGCATGACGCTCGCCGAGTACTACCGCGACATGGGCTACGATTGCGCGCTCATGGCCGACTCCACCTCGCGCT
>JAVEWL010000765.1:0-3008 GCA_034004565.1 FCB group bacterium
CGTTCCGAGGAACACCAGCCGGTCGCTGAAGACCGCGTTCTGCACATCGACTTCGCTGTCGAACAGGCAACGGGATTGGCCACTCTGGAGTTCGTCGTTGCGCAGCACCGGGCGCGAGCCCTCGATGCGGCGCCGGTTCAGGAACGTGCCGTGACGGCTTTCCAGATCCTCGACGATCCAGCTCAGGTTGCGGCGGCGGATCAGCGCGTGAAGACGGCTGACGAGCGCGTCGGGGAGAATCAGGTCGTTCTCCTCCGAGCGGCCGACGCGTGTCTCGTCGGCCAGTTCCAGACGCATTCCCGTCAACGGACCGGAGATGGCAAGCAAGGTGGCGATGGGTGGCGCTCCGGACGGGGTATCGTCAGATGTCGGCAACGATTTGGTCGTAGAACGCCAGCGGATGCTCCTTGAGTGCACCCGCCCGGGCCTCGATGGCCGAGCGCGGATGGCGGTTCATCTGCCCCGTCATGTTGTAGTGGGGCGAGGGGCCCCAGTCGAGTTCCTGCTGGAGCTTGGCGAAATGATTCTGGATCAGCTCCCAGACCGGGCGAATCTTGAACTTCGGATTCCGCAGCAAACCGAGCAACAACTCCATGGGGCAATTGCCCGCGCCGCGTCCCAGGCCAGCCATCGTTCCGTCCACGCGCGTCACGCCGTGGATGATGGACTCGATGGTGTTGGCAAAGGCGAGCTGCATGTTGTTGTGGGCGTGGATGCCGATTTCCTTGCCGGTGCCCTTGAGGGCATTCTTGTAGCGCTCGACCAACATGCGCACCTGCTCGGGGTTGAGCGAGCCAAAGCTGTCGACCACCACGACGGTCTGCGCTGCGGAGCTGCGCAGCAGTTTCAGCGCAGCGTCGATCTCCGCGTCCTGCACCGTCGAGATCGCCATGACATTGCAGGAGACCTCGTAGCCCTGCTCGTGCGCGTGCGCGATCATGTCGAGCGCTTCGGGAATCTGATGAATGTAGCAGGCCACGCGAATCGCGTCGATGACGGATTCGGATTTCGGGCCGATGTCTTCCCGCCAGTCCGTCTTGCCGGCGTCGGCCATGACGGCGATCTTGAGGTCCGTCGGATTGTCGCCGATCACGCGGCGCAGGTCTTCCTCGCGGCAGAACTTCCAGGGGCCGAACTTCTCGCGGGAGAAGAACTCCTCCGAGCCCTTGTACCCGATTTCCATGTAGTCGATGCCGGCTTCCACGCACGTCTCGTAGACCGCGCGCACGAAGGCGTCGTCGAACTGGTGGTTGTTGATGAGCCCACCGTCGCGAACGGTGCAGTCGAGCACCTTCAATTCGGGGATGTAGGTAACCCACGGGGCGGAGGATGTTTCCATCCGTCGTTCTCCTGGAGGCGGGAATGCCGCTGGCGTTCCCGTGATGGATGGACGCAGCCCGGGGGGGAGGCAAGCAGAACCCCATGGGTTCGCCGCCCCAGGTGATGGCGGAGGGAAGGGCTCACCACGGACAAAGCCGATCATCATGGATGGAACCGGATGGTGAAGCCCACCGGCTTCTCCGTGTCCATCCGTGGCAGTCGGTCGCGTGGATACGCGGCCGCGGGGGGGAGAACGCTTGCCCCGCTTCCGAATCGCTCACGCAATACGCGCACTCTTCCTCCCGGAGTCATCCCGATGCCTGCGTATCCCTTCCCTCCGGATTTCATCTTCGGCTGTGCCGCCGCCTCCTACCAGATCGAAGGAGCGCACGATGCCGACGGCAGGGGACCGTCGATCTGGGATGCCTTCTGCCGCCGTCCCGGTGCCATTCTCAACGGCGACTCCGGCGATATGGCCTGCGATCACTATCATCGGTGGGAGCAGGACCTCGACATGATTGCGGCGATGGGTCTCGATGCCTACCGCTTCTCCGTGGCGTGGCCGCGGATTCTGCCCGAGGGAACCGGCACGGTAAACGAAGCAGGACTCGATTTCTATGATCGCCTCGTCGATGGCATGCTCGCGCGCGGCATCAAGCCCGTGCTGACGCTCTACCACTGGGACCTGCCTCTTGCGCTTGAGGAACAGCACGGTGGCTGGCGCAGCCGCGCGACGGCCGAGGCCTTCGGTGAGTACGCGCGCATCGTGGCCGAGCGCCTAGACGACCGCGTGCCGTATTGGACGACCTTTAACGAGATGCCGGTCTTCGCGGAACTCGGCTACCGTCTCGGCATTCACGCCCCAGGCTTGAAGCTCGATGAAAAAGGGGTCCGCACCGTCATTCACAACATTCTGCTCGCGCATGGGCTCGGCGTTCAGGCGATGCGTGCAACGCTTCCCGTGCACGCGAAAATCGGCGTTGTTCACAATCCGTGGTCGTGTATTCCGTTCATCGAGAGCGACGCCTGCATCAAGGCGGCACGGCAACGTTGGGAGTACCGCAACTCCTGGTACCTGAACCCCATGTTCAAGGGCTCCTATCCGAGCGAGCAGATCGGAGAGCTCGGCGCGGCCATCC
The DNA here is from genome assembly GCA_034004565.1 of FCB group bacterium. Classification (GTDB taxonomy): domain Bacteria; phylum Hydrogenedentota; class Hydrogenedentia; order Hydrogenedentales; family SLHB01; genus JAVEWL01. The sequence goes on from JAVEWL010000765.1 coordinate 2,460, forward strand.
CGGAAATCAGGGACGGAGACATGCGGGCGATCCATCAGCCACTCGATTTTCTCGGGCTGAACATCTACTCCTCGCAGGCCGTGGTCGAGGACGACGGCACCGAGCGCGCCTATGAGAAGGATTTCCCCACCACGGACATGGGGTGGCAGATCACGCCGGACGTTCTGTATTGGGCGCTTCGGTTTGCCCACGAGCTGTACGCGCCCCCCGAACTGCTGATAACGGAGAACGGCTGTGCGTTCGACGGGCAGGTGAACGCGCAGGGACGCGTCGAGGATTACGCCCGTCTGGAATACATGAGAGGCTACCTGCGCGGTGTGCAGCGCGCGGCGGCCGAAGGTCTTCCGGCGAAGGGCTACTTCGCGTGGTCGATCCTCGACAACTTCGAATGGTCGTTTGGCTACGCGCGGCGTTTCGGTATTGTTCACGTCAACTTCGAGACGCAGAAGCGCACCCTGAAGGAAAGCGCCAAGTGGTACAGCCATGTTGCGAAGAACCGCGGAATGTGACGCCAGACGAGCCCTTCAAGGCTCGACGGTCCGCACGGCC
>JAVEWL010000766.1:0-2999 GCA_034004565.1 FCB group bacterium
GCCGGGAAGTATTTGACCTTTCAACTGGGGGAGGAATTCTTCGGGATCGAAATTCTTGAGGTGCACGAGATCATTGGGCTGATGCCGGTCACCAAGGTGCCTCGGACACCCGAGTGCGTGCGAGGCGTGCTGAATCTTCGGGGCCGCATCATCCCGATCGTGGACCTGCGGCTCAAGTTCGGCATGGACAGCGTGGCGGACACGGAACGCACCTGCATCATCGTGGTTCAAGTGTTGCAGGAAGGCCATTCGATCACGATGGGAATCCTGGTCGATGCGGTGTCCGAGGTGGTCAACGTCCTCGAAAGTCAGATCGAGCCTCCGCCCGCCTTCGGCACAAGCGTGGATACCGCCTTCATCCTGGGCATGGGCAAGATCGGCCAGAAGGTGGTTCTACTCCTCGACGTGAGCGCGGTGCTTACCGGCGGGGAAACCGACGCGATCGCTCGAATGAGCAACCAGACGGAAGAACAGACAGTCTCCTGAGAAAAACCGTGCGACCGAAAAACTGAATGTGTGGGCAAGTCACGTCTGTTCCGGCCGTGTGGACGTGGGACGGACGGCAGCAAAAGGAATTGCGTTGTGAAGCATCTTAAACTGGGAACGAAACTGTACATCGTGCTGAGCATACTGGTGGTTACTGCGCTGGCAATTGGCGGTGTGGGTTATTTCGCCTTGACCAGCGTCAACAAATTGTTGGCTTATGAAAATGAATACAACGTGCCGCAGATGGCGCTGCTGGGACGAGTGCAGTACGGAATCATGGACCTTATTCGTATGGAAAAGAACATCGTCATATCGAGCGACGACCAGGAATTGCAGACCTTTGCAGACAGAATACCCACGATTATCGCCTCGGTTGAAACCGACCTGCAGGCCGTAAAGGCGAGCTACGCCGCCGATGCCGGTGCCAGTGAAGTGGAGCACAAGAAGCTCGCGGAGATGTTCGATGCCTTCGAAAAGCTGAAGGTCGCCGATAAGGAACTCGTGGAATTGGGCATGCAGTGTTCCACCGTCAAGGCCGGCGCGCTGTCCAACGGCAAGGGCATCGAATACGCGGCTTCACTGGAGCAGACCATCGGGAAACTCAAGGAACAATGGGCCCAACCGGTTGAGGCGGAGGGCGTTGACCTCAAGCCGCGCCTCGAGAAGCTGGCTCTCGCATACGAACTTCTCGACGGCGTATCCAACGCCCATCGGCTCCAGGTTCGGCATATCAATACTTCCAAGGAAGAAGAGATGGTGCAGTTCGAAGGTGAATTCAAGCCCTTGAACGAGCGGATCAGGTCCACTCTCCAACGCCTGGACACCGTTGCCGAGGCCGAAGAAAAGACATTGGTCGCTTCCCTGTCCTCCACCTGGGAGGAATTCGACAAGGTCGCTGCGCAGGTGTTTGAACTCTCGCGGAAAAACACCAACGAAAGGGCGGCCTTCATGAGCCTGAACGAGCAACGGCTCATTGCCGACGCCGCCGTCGCGGCCTCGGATGAAATGCTCAAAGCCCTGAACGAGAACTGCATGAATCTCGCCGCGGAAAGCAAGCGCACGTATGCCCTCGCGCTGGGGATGCTGGGCGGCACGGCGGCCATCGGCATTCTGCTTGCCCTGACCATCGGCGTCCTCATCATCCGTGGCGTCACCAAGAGCCTGCGCCACGTCGTGGACAGCATGACCCAGGGTTCGGAGCAGGTGGCGTCGGCGTCGGGCCAGGTGGCGCAGTCTTCGCAGCAGATGGCCGAAGGCGCCTCGCAGCAGGCGTCGTCGCTCGAAGAGACTTCGGCGTCGCTCGAGGAAATGTCGAGCATGACGCAGCAGAACGCCGACAATGCCGAGCAGGCCAACACCATGTCGCAGGAAGCGCGCGGCGCGGCCGGCAAGGGGCGTGAGGCCATGCAGCGCATGTCCGAAGCCATCGGCCGCATCAAGACCAGTTCGGATCAGACGGCGAAGATCCTCAAGACCATCGACGAGATCGCGTTCCAGACCAACCTGCTGGCCCTGAACGCCGCCGTCGAAGCCGCCCGCGCCGGAGAGGCCGGCAAAGGCTTTGCCGTGGTGGCCGAAGAAGTTCGCAACCTCGCCCAGCGCTCCGCCGAGGCCGCCAAGAACACCGCAACCCTCATCGAGGAGGCGCAGAAGAACGCCGATAGCGGCGTCAACGTCTCCACCGAAGTGCACGCCATCCTCAACGAAATCGGCACGAGCGTGGAGAAGGTGAGCCAGTTGGTCAACGAAGTGGCCGCGGCCAGCCGCGAGCAGGCCAGGGGCATAGACCAGGTCAACATCGCCGTGTCGCAGATGGACACCGTCACCCAGGCCAATGCCGCCAATTCGGAAGAGGCCGCCTCGGCCGCCGAGGAACTCAATGCCCAGGCCGACCAGATGAAGGAGATGGTTGACGCGCTCACGGCGATCGTCGGCCGCGCCACGGCGACCGCCAGGAACGGCAGCGCGCGTGCGCCCCATGCCACCGCCCACACCAACGGCGCCCACACGCTCCACGCCGTCGCCAAGCCCCGCACCAACGGCCACGGCCACGCCAAAGTTAACGGTAAAACCAACGGCCATACGAATGGGCATACCAACGGTCATACCAACGGCAACGGTAAGGCCAACGGTCACGTGTCCAAGCCCGAGGAGGTGATTCCGCTGGACAAGGAAGAGGAGTTCGCCGACTTCTAGTCCAGGAATGGGTCTTCAGGGCCGTGGCGCCAATCTTCGGTTCGGCGCCACGGCCTTCTTATGTTTGGACACCACTGCGAAGAACAGTTCTTGTAAGTTAGTAACACTTTATTGAGCGTCATGAAAGCAATGTCCGGGTCTTATGTAACCCCGAACTCCCATTCGGGGCCTTTACTCTTGAAAAACCAATACCCCGAATGGGAATTCGGGGTTACATAAGACCGCGCATGGAGGGCATTCGTTGCGTGAGGATCAATAGCCGAGTGCCGGATGGCTCCTTTCCGGGTGGCACCTTCAAGCCACGTGACGAAGGAACG
>JAVEWL010000767.1:0-2996 GCA_034004565.1 FCB group bacterium
TAGCGTACGTCGCAAAGGTGGCCAAGGTCGCAACGCACCGCGGCATGCGTGGCCGGAGTGAGGAAAACGGGCATGCCGAACTTGCGTTGGAAGACCCCCGCGCCGCGCACGTGATCGATGTGCTCGTGCGAGATGATCAAGGCGTCCACGTCTTCGGGCGAGCGGCCATGCTCGGCCATGCGGGTCCGAAGCGTTCTCCCACTCACCCCGGCGTCGAAAAGAAGCCTGGTGTCGCCGGCCTCGACGTAGATGCAGTTGCCGTTAGAGCCCGACTGGATCGAAAAGGTGAGCATAAAAGGTCGCGGGCTCCGCCGGCCAAGGCACTCCTCGCCCGCACGCCATCGAGCGGGCCTGTGGCATAGAGTGTAGCGGCGCCCGGTTACATGCGGCAATAGTCAGGTCTGCTGGATATCCCCAATTTTTTGCGTTCCACGTGATCCTTTGCGGTTGATTCCTGACTTCTGACCCTTCGACCTTCGCCGGTTATGGTACATTAACGAATCAACCGCAAAGAGCGCATGGAGCGCATGGAGCGCAAGGAGCGCAAAGAGTGAAAAGAACTCCAGAGGCGAACTTGTCCTTGCCGCAATCGCCGTCCGCGTCGCTGTTGACTCCGCAAGCGACGGTCTCGGCCGTGTAGACCCGCACCTTGCCGTAAGCGTCGTAATCGTACACCTCGACCAATTCGCCGTTTTCGTCGGCCAGACCGGCCACGGTGTAAAGCTCCTTGAGCAGGTCATACCGCTCCAAGGCGGCTGGGCCGGACGGGCCGGCGAAGCCGGTCGCGTCGCGCATGAGCACGCGCTCGTCGATGTAGCTTGGGCCGTTCACGAAGTAACGCTCCAGGTTGCCGCTGACGTTGCGTTCGACTAGGAATTCCAAAGAAGTAACTGTCAATCTTGCAGCAAGAATGGGAGCTGTCCGTACTATTCCTGGCCTTACTGATCTTCACGCCGCCCCCCGCGGCCAGCGCCAAAAACTAACTCCGTCCCTGTTTCGACCCCCGGCCGGACGCAGAAGACTATTGGCGCCCTTGTTTCGGCGCCCGTGCCGAGGTCGAATGGGAAATGTCGGCGAAAACAAGGTGGGCCAAGCCCTGCCTACGCGCTTGATTCTGGCGCATATCTGGATATTTCTTGGATCGTGTTGGCGTTCGTGGTATGCTCATAGGAAGATCCGGACATGACGGCCTTCTACGGAGATGGCGGTGGCCGGGCCGCGATGCTAAGGAGGATGAAAGGTGAAGCGCAAGCATGTGAGGATGGCCGTGGTTGGCAGTCTCGTTTTGGCACTTGGCGCGGTGGCGCCGCTAACACTGGCGGGAGTGGTGGTTACAGCGGAGGAAACGGGCGGTGACGTCGTCTTCGCGGGTGGCGGGAGTCTTGATTTGTCTGCGTGGGAGCCCTGGGACATAGGCGTCTCAGAATCCGTCTTTCTGCGGCCGGACATAGGCGCTTCTTTCGGCGCGACGCCCGCTTCGTTTATTTTCTACTGGGACGCACCCGGGTTTTCCGGCCCTGAAACGATCGGACCGGGAACGGAGAAGATTTATGCTGATAGCGGCACCGGCGATTTGTTCTACTTTAGCTGGGGGGGGCGCACGAGCGCCGTACCGTACGGCTACGAGTCGGGCGACATGCTGGGCGACTCAACAGCCGTGTACGAAGGACACACGTTCGAGTCCCTCGGTGTCACCCCTGGCACCTACACCTGGACCTGGGACACCGCCGCCGGCGGTACAGACTTCTTCACCATCAACATCGTCCCCGAGCCGAGCATGCTCGCGCTCGCGATGCTGTACGCTGCTGGCGTGGCGGGGCTCAGGCGACGGCAAAGCTGATCGTGAACCAAGGGGGTCCGTGTATAAGGGGGCAGGGCAGGCTTACTTTGTTCCGTCTCTTGCCGATTGAGCTGCTGTTCCTCTGCGTGATTTAATCCCCGAAAGGGAGAAGCTTCGAAAAAGTAAGCCTGACCCTCTTCTTTTCCCAGCCAAATCCGCCTAACCGGCCCGTCAGTGACAGTGCGGGAGGGGCAATGGTGGGCCGAAAGGTCTGGGCGGCAACTGGCATAGGCAGGAGAGTTGAATTGCGGCACGCCCGGCGAGTTGTGCCGTCCAAGAAACCCGCCTGCCACCGGGCCGCTATCCTGCCAGCCAAAGTGAACGGGCTCAAGAAAGAGGGCTGCTCGCTGTTTGGTGTGGGTAACTTCGGTCGCATAACCTGGGGAACCAGTCCCCCAGACCTCCTGGGATTCTTCGCTTTCGGGCCTGCTGGCAGATGGGCACTATGTTGGGTGGGCCGGCTCGGTTGGGCCAAACCGGCTCGCCTGCCATTTAGGCTCCTGAGTCGGCGCTCGGGTCGCGTCCCCGCAGAGCCTTATCCTCCGCTCAGGCGCCATGCAGCATAGGTGGATTTGCGGGGCATAGGCAAGACCATGCAGGATCAGATGCACGAGTTGTTCCGGGTGGCGTTGGGGTTGGCCGAGCCGTGGGTGGTCGGCAAGATCGGGTTCTCCGCGGCCGAGCACCGGTTGGACCTGTGGGTGGACTTTCCGTCCGGCAGCCGGTTCGCATGCCCGAACTGCGACAAGCGGTGCGGAGGTGGACGAGACGCGGCGTGAAGAACGCAGGGCGCATCCGGAGTTGAAGGGCACGCGATACGCGTGGCTCAAGAATGACTGGAACCGCACCGCCAAGCAACAGGACTCGTTCGAGTCCTTGCGCTCGAGCAAGCCGGCCACGGTCAAGGCGACGCACATCAAGAGCGTCTTCCAGTACGTCTTCACCTGCCGGACTCGCGCCGAGGCGGAGCCGATGCTCAAACAATGGTACTACTGGGCGACGCACAGCCGCATCGCGGACGTCATCAAAGCGGCCAAGACTATCAAGAGACACTGGGACGGGATCCTGAGGTGGTTCGAGTCAAAGATCAGCAACGGCGTGCTCGATGCGATCAACAGCCTGATCCACTCCGCCAAAGCCAAAGCCCGAGGCTTCC